>CALDMQ010000001.1 GCA_937917505.1 uncultured Erysipelotrichaceae bacterium
TTTTAACTTGAAACTCTTCTTCATTGAGTTCTTTAAGATCAATGATAATAGAATGATAATCATTAAATAAGTCTTTAATCTCTTGAGGATATTCAAACATATCTTTCAAAGATATTGGTATATCCCACTTATCATCTCCATGATAAAAGATAATACTTAACATTGGATGAGCTTCTTTATTTTTTAATTGATTGTTATATTGAAAAGTGTCATACACAATTGTTCTTAAAGGCATTGTCTTATCAACTTTAGATTGATTCTCTATGCCTAGATAAAAGCAACAATCATCTGTTTCATACCTCTTGACCACATCTCTTCTTCTCTCATATGTCTTCAGTTCTTTTTCATTAAAACCAGACACATCAGTATCCGCTTCTCTTAAAAACTTTGGATTAAGAACTTTCTTATGACAAAAGATTGTTCCATTAAAGAAATCAGCAAAGTTCACATTGTAGCGAAAATAATCTTTCAAGGCTATATCTTTTTTTAAATCATAATCTTTACACATAGTTATCTATTCCTTTCATTAAATTTTTATATTTAATGAAGAGATATGACACACACATTATATCGCAATAAGCAATTTTTATCAATAAAGATAACATAGATTTCTAACATCTTTATCATAACATATCATGACTATAAGTGAGTCCCAAGTTTCTCCTAATTTTGTATCAAATTTGTGTCACAAAAAACAATGCAATATAGTGAAAAACACATATCATAATCATTTTCAACAAAAAACTTGACCTTTTTACAAGTCAAGTTCATATATTAATCATGTAAATCTTCTTTAATTCGTGTTGTAGAAATTTCTGGTGTACGAGGCAAATAAACAACATCTACCCCCTCATCTTGAAGATAATCAAATTGTCCTTTCCAGTCATCACCCATAACAAAAGTATCAATATGATATTGACGACAGTCTTCTTTCTTTTGATCCCAATTTTCTTCAGGAATAACAAGATCAACATAACGCATTGCTTCTAATAAAGACTTTCTTTCAGCATAATTAAAATAACAATCTTTATGTTTTTGTAATGCTACAAATTCATCAGTAGAAAGTGCTACAATTAAATAATCACCTAAAGCTTTCGCACGTCGTAAGAAAAGAATATCATCACAATTCATCTTATCAAAAGAACCATAAGTAATTATCTTCTTAGATTCACCATTTAAACCTTTATATAACTTTTCTAATAATGAAAACGCCAACTCTTCTTTACTTTCTCTTTGAAATAATTGTTTTACAAGTTCTTTGGGAGTTAAGTCAAATTTAACAACTTGGTAAACCCCTTTGATAATAGGTAACTCTACATGATATTGAATACTTAAGGCATGAGCAGCATCTAATGCATTAATCCCTTCAACAACCATACCAACCTTTTGAATAGCTTCTTTCACACTTAATCCTTGTCCAATATATGTGCCACATTGATTATTTCGGCTATGAAGTGAAGTGCATGTAACAACCAAATCACCAAGTCCTGCTAAACCGTAAAATGTATGAATAGGACATCCCATTGCTAGTCCTAATCTTGAAATTTCACTAATTCCTCTTGTAACTAAAGCCGCTGTTGCATTATCACCATATCCTAAACCATGTGAGATGCCAGCTGCTAAAGCAATAATATTTTTTAATGATCCACAAATTTCAACACCTTTAATATCTTCATTTGTATAAACACGCATAAATGATGATGTAAAAATATCTTGCACTTTTTTAGCGACTTGTTGATTTATAGATGCAGAAACAATTGTTGATGGCAGACCAATAGAAACTTCCTCAGCATGCGTTGGTCCTGATAAAGCAACAATGTTTCCATAATCAAATTCAAGAACTTGACTTAATTCTTCATGAATCACTTCTGACATTGTCATTAATGTATTTGGTTCTATCCCCTTAGCAACGTCTACAATGATTTGTTCACTTCTTATATACTGAGCAATATTCTTTGCAGTTGAACGTACAAAGATTGGAGGAACTGCCATAACAATAACTTCCATATCTTCTATTGCCTTTGATAAGTCTTTAGTTAAATGAATACCTTCTAAAATATGTGTGTCTTTTAATTTTGGATGTTTGCGATATTTTTCTATATATTCAATTTCATCAGGCAATGCAGACCATGCATAAACATCATGCCCAGATGAACATAACATATTCGCTAATGCAATACCCCATGTTCCTGTTCCAACTATAGAAACCTTACTCATTTTCATTTCTCCATTCTTTTATCTATGATAACAT
>CALDMQ010000002.1 GCA_937917505.1 uncultured Erysipelotrichaceae bacterium
TGATGTAATTCTAAGAGAATCATATAATCTTGAAGAAGAAATGAAACAAGGACATTTTGCTTATACAGTAATGGTTGATAAAGTCACTTCTTTAAAAGAAAGAGCTGTTGTTCATCAAGATTATTTAAGTGAATTTATTACTGTGAGAGATCATTTGTTTTTACAAGAACAAAGAGCGATTGATGAATTAGAAAATATCAATATTGTTTTATTAGAAATTAAATCAGAAATTAAAAATAAGCATTTACCAATGATTAATGAATCTTATAAAGATTATATTCAAGATTCATATGATAAAGCGGCTCTAAACGTGTTGATGGTGCAAGAGATGTTATTTATAAGCTTTATGATAATGTCCATAATTTAATTGTGACTGCTGAAATGGTAGAAGAAGCGATTGTTTTTGGGAACCGTTATCGTTCAACATTTTTAGAAGTGAATACTGAATTAACGAAAGCAGAAGTTTTATTTAGAAATGGTGAATATACAAAAGCTTTGTCTATAGCAGTTGATATTATTGAAAAAATAAAACCTGGTTCTTATGAAGAACTGATTGAAAAATCTACACAAAAGTCCGTTTAGGACTTTTTCTTGTGGAATTATGAGTTTATATGTGATATAAATTTGAATAGGAAAAATTAAGGAGTATGAGCATATAATAAAGGAGGAGGGAAATTATGATTTATTTAGATTATGTTTCTACAACACCATTAGATAAAGCTGTCAACCAATCATATCAAGCATTATTAAATGAATATTTTGCAAATGCTGATTCATTATATACACTTGGAATACAAACAAGTCAATTGATGGAAAAGTCAAGACAGTTAACAGCACAATTATTACATGTCAAACCAACAGAAGTCATCTTTACAAGTGGAGCAAGTGAATCTAATAATATGGCAATTAAGGGATGTGCTTTCCAATATCAAAATAGAGGAAAACATATTATTACAAGTGCTATTGAACATTCAAGTGTTTATAATACGTGTTTACAATTAAGAGAAGTGTTTGGATTTGATGTTGATTTTGTCTCAGTAGATCAAGATGGACGTATCAATCTTCAAAAATTACAAAACTTAATACGAAAAGATACGATTTTAATATCTATCATGTATGTCAATAATGAAGTAGGGACAATTCAACCTATCTTAGAAGTAAGAGAATTGATTGATCAAATCAATCCTAAAATCAAACTTCATGTGGATATGGTACAAGCTTTAGGAAAGATTCCAGTTGATTTATCATATGTGGATATGGCAAGTTTTTCTGCTCATAAAATTTATGGATTAAAGGGCAGTGGTATTTTATACAAAAAAGAAAATACGACACTTGTTCCTCTTATTAGTGGTGGACAACAAGAATCAAGTTTAAGAGGTGGAACTTCTAATACTGCCACTCATACAATGTTTGCAAAAACATTACGCTTAGCATTAGAAAATCAAAATAAAAAAATTCAACATATTCAATATTTAAATCAATATATCAGACATGAATTATCACAAATAGAAGATGTTGTTATCAATACACCATTAAAACATGCAATTCCTCATATTTTAAATTTTTCATGTGTAGGATATAAACCAGAAGTGATTTTACATGCTTTAGAAGCAAATGAATGTTATGTCTCTACTAAGAGTACATGTTCATCGCATAAAAACGATGTATCTCGTACACTTGCTGCTATGCATGTCAGTGACGATATTGCCCAAAGTGCTATTCGTATAAGTTTATCACATTTAACAACTCAAGAAGAAATTGATGAATTTATTTATCATTTAAAAACCATATTAAAAACAATAAAGAAACAGAGGTAATCAAATGGAATGTAATCATATCTTAGTTCGTTTTGGAGAACTCACAACAAAAGGAAAAAACAGAAAAACATTTATTCGTAAATTGTGTCAAAACACAAAAGAAATCTTAAGTGAATTTGAAAATTTGAAATATGATTTAACTTTTGATCGTATGTATATTTTATTAAATGGAGAAGAACCACAGGCTGTTTGTGAGAAGTTAAAAACAGTCTTTGGAATTCATTCTTTTTCATTATGCTATAAAGTGGATAGCGATTTAGAACAAATTAAGGAAGCATGTTTACATATTATTGAAACAAATCAAGGACATACATTTAAAATAGATACCAAAAGAAATGACAAAGACTTTCCTTTAAAGTCACATGATATCAATACAACAATTGCAGGACATATCTTCCATCACACAACTAAATCATTAAAAGTTGATGTTCATCATCCAGAAATCTTAATCAAAGTTGAATTAAGAAAAGAATGTACTTATGTCATGGATAATGTTATTTTAGGAGCTGGGGGTTATCCTGTAGGTATTGGTGGAAAAGCTTTGTTAATGTTGTCGGGAGGAATTGATTCGCCGGTAGCAGGATATCTAGCCTTAAAAAGAG
>CALDMQ010000003.1 GCA_937917505.1 uncultured Erysipelotrichaceae bacterium
GATGTTCTTGAGGTGTAAATGATTGCGCATTAAATGTATCTTCAATTAAACCTCCTACCATCATTATAGATGCAATAATGAACATAATAGAGTAGGGTTTTCTAGATAAAGATAATTTATTCTTGTTAAAGAAGGGTTTAGACTTTTTTAATCTAGAATTAAATAATGTCATACCATAAAAATTAAGATAGTTACGATAAGCTGCAGCTAGTAGTAATAATAAAATACCTAAAAAAGCAATTAAAATACCATAACTTTTAAATTTATCATAAATACCTATTGATGAATAATAGAGTATCATAGAAAATAATAATATTGAAAAAAATGATCTTACTAAAGATAATAAACGAAAGGAATGTTTACATACATCATCTTTCATTTCCCAATCTATAGAAGTATCGTTTTTATGCATTGTATAAAAAACATACATATTATGTTTTTTATAGATATTTGTATATCCTTTTAAACGATATCTTTCTATAAAAGCAAATTCATCTTCCTTTTTTGATTGACTATTTTCACCTTCTGGTCTATAAAAATCAATTTTATAAAAAACAGGTTTAGTGACTTTATTAAATGTTGTAAAGATAGATAAATCATTAGTAAGATATCCCTCTTTACCTAGTGAATTAAGTTTATCAAGCAATAATTCATATTCATAAGGCTTATAATTCATAATCATAAATTTCATAATACCACACTCCTTAATGTGGTTATTATATCAAAGAGATAATATATTGTCTATGCAATAAAAAAAGCTCATAAAGAGCTTTTACATTTGAAGTAAGAATTGTGTATAAGCAAGATATGCTTCGTAAACATCAACTTTTGATACAATTTCATGTGGAGCATGCATATTTAATACAGCGATTCCTGCGTCAATAACATTCATATCATAGTTTCCTAAGATGTAGGCAATTGTACCTCCACCACCTTGGTCAACTTTACCAAGTTCTGCAGTTTGGAAATGAATACCTGAATTGTCCATAACATTTCTAATTTTTGCGAAATATTCAGGATTTGCATCATTGCTTCCACTCTTACCACGAGCACCTGTATATTTGTTGAAAACAATACCATTACCTAAATAAGCAGCGTTTTTAGGATCATTTACTTCTTTATATAAAGGATCAAAACCAGCGCTAACGTCACTTGATAACATCATTGAGTTAGCAAGAGCTTTTCTTACTGATAGGAAAGCATCATCTCCGCATAAATGTAAGATTTCAGCAATTGTATTTTCAAAGAATAAAGATTGAGCACCAGTTGCTCCAACACTACCAATTTCTTCTTTATCAACCAAAATACAACAAGAAGTATATTTTGGTACTTCATTAATATCTAAGATAGCTTTTAATGAAGTATAAGCACAAACACGATCATCATGTCCATATCCCATCACCATACTTCTATCTAAACCATAATCTCTTGCTGGACCACTAGGAACAACTTCAATTTCAGCACTTAAGAAGTCTTCTTCTTCAATATCATATTTTTCTTTTAAAAGTTTTAAAACATTTGCTTTAACAGCATCTTTTTCAGTATCTTTTAAAGGAATACTTCCTAAAGTTACATCTAAGTTTTCTCCTTCAATCACTTTTGCGGCAGTCTTTTGCATTTGATCAGCAGATAAATGAACAAGTAAATCTGTAATACCCACAACAGGATCATTTGCATCTTCACCAATCACAACATCAATTTTTGTACCATCTTTTTTGATAATAACACCATATAATGATAAAGGAATTGTTACCCATTGATATTTCTTAACACCACCATAATAATGTGTATCTAATAAAGCAAAACCATCACTTTCATAAAGAGGATTTTGTTTTAAGTCTAAGCGTGGTGAATCAATGTGTGCTCCTAAAATTCTTAATCCTTCAACTAATGGTTTTTCACCCATAATAAATAAAGCTAAGTTTTTATCTTTATTCACAACATAAAATTTATCACCGGCTTTTAAATCTTTCATATCTTCAATGTTTTTAAATCCAGCTTCTTTAGCAAGTACTATTGATTCTCTCACACAAGCTCTTTCTGTTTTACCAGCAGATAAGAAAGACTTATATCCTTCGTTAAAATCCATAACTTCTTGGTATTGGTTATTTTCATATTTATCCCAAGCATTTTTTGCGTACATAATTATTCCTCCTTTGTATTTATTATTCTTATATTATTATACACGAAATATACAAATAATCTATAATTATGATATAATCTTATCAAGGAGGCGTCAAAAAATGAACCAAACAATTCAAGAACTTTTTCAAAGAAAATCAGTACGTGCTTATAGTGATGTAGAAATAACATCTCAAGAAAAAGAATTAATTTTAAAATCAGCATTACAAGCTCCTACAGCGGGAAATATGATGCTTTATTCTATTATTGAAGTAGAAGATCAAAAACTTAAAGATCAACTAGCTTTAACATGTGACAATCAACCTTTTATAGCAAAAGCTCCATTAGTTTTGTTGTTTTTAGCTGATTATCAAAAATGGTATGATATGTTTGAAGAGTATCATGTAGATATACCAAAACTAGAAGAAGCTGATATGTTATTGGCTATGGAAGATAGTATTATAGCTGCTCAAAATGCTGTTGTGGCGGCAGAATCTTTAGGTATTGGTTCATGTTATATTGGAGATATTTTAGAAAATTATGAAATTCATCAAGAACTTTTTCATCTTCCTCAATATGCGATTCCTACGACTTTACTTGTTTTTGGAAAACCTACTTTACAACAAATCAATCGTGTTAAACCTAAACGTTTTGATGTAGAAGATATTGTCAGTGTGAATGCATATCAAAAACGCTCAATTGAACAAACTAAAGAAATATTTATGAAACAGACAGGTAAAAATGAAGAAAGTTTAAAGACTTATATTTCTGCTTTGGCAAAAAGAAAGTTTTATGCGGATTTTCATCAAGAAATGAATCGTTCAGTTAAGAAAATGATAGCTTTATGGAAAGAATAAAAAAGGAGAAAAGAGAATGAAAACAGTTGTATTATTTAAAGATGGTTTTGAAGAATTAGAAGCTTTAAGTGTTGTGGATGTTTTAAGACGTGGTGGCAATGAATGTGAAATGATTGGCATGGATAAAAATGAAGCAATCAGTTCCCATCAAATAACTGTTAAAATGGATAGAGTTTTTGATGA
>CALDMQ010000004.1 GCA_937917505.1 uncultured Erysipelotrichaceae bacterium
ACTCTTTCTTTCTCTCTCTTTTTGACGTGTTTCTGTTTAGTTTTCAATGTCCTTTTCTCATGCCCTCTCTCGAGTGCTCACTTATAATATCATCATCTACTACTTTTGTAAAGTCTTTTTTTACTTTTTTTCTCTTTTTTTCTCCCTCCTTTCTCTCTCTTTCTCTTTTTCTCCCTATTTATCAGTGTTTTTTGACTTTTTATACAAATAAAAAAAGAACTCTTATTTTTGAGTTCTTTCTTCTTTTTTTAATGATTAACCAACTTTTTTGTATAAATCAACAAATTCTTGTGCTAAATCAATAACAACTAATGCAGTCATTAAGTGGTCTTGAGCATGTACCATTAATAAGTTTAATGGAGCTTTTTCTCCTCTGATTTCAGCTTGAATTAATTCAGTTTGAGCATGATGAGCTTCATTAACTGTTTCCTTAGCGTTTTGTAAAGATTCTTCTGCTTTAGCCATATCTCCAGCTTTTGCGTATTGAATTGCTTCGATAGCTGAGCTACGTGCACTTCCACTATTAACGATAAGGTTAATTACTACTTGTTCTTGTTCATCCATTTTTACATTCTCCTTTTAATAAGCAAATTTCAGAATTTCTCTGTATTTCCATTCTACCAAAACAAACATACAATTTCAACAATTATCACAAATAATCTGTTCTTAAATAAAACCAAAATGTTTTAATGCATTTACAATCCCATTATCATCTATGCTTGACGTGACATAACGTGCTGCTTTTTTAGTTACAGCACATGCATTACCCATTGCAACACCTAGTTTCACTTTATTTAACATTTCTAAATCATTAAGTGCATCTCCAAACGCAACTGTATCTTCCATATCTTTTGATAATGCTTTTACAAGTTCTTCTATTCCCTTTGCCTTTGATTCACCTTTTAATGTTAAATCAAATGAAAGTCCAGAGATATGTTGTTGAATGTCAAAATATGGGCTAAGTTCTTTTTTCAAAAGAGGAATCTCTTGTTCATTATTTAATACAATCATACCAATATATGTTTCTATATCCTTAATATCAAAATCATCTACAATAATTTCATCTTTCATTCCCCAATTATTCTTAAATTCAATATGTTTTGGATTATCTTTATTTAAAACATAAATAGAGTCGCTATTTTCAAAATAGTAAGCACAATCGTATTTAACACAAAATTGGTGTGTTTTTTCTATTGCTTCAATAGGAATTATTTTTTTATAAATAATTTTTCCGAGATATTCTACACAAGCCCCATTACAAGTCACATAACCGCTAAATGGATATTTCATAACTCCATCAACAATAAAACTCTTACAACGTCCTGTTGCTATAAAAACACCATGTCCATTGTCTTTTAGCTCATTTAAAGCTTTTTGAACATTTAAAGGTATTTCAAATATACCTTTTTCACAATCAATAAGCGTCCCATCAATATCAAAGAAAAATAACCGTTCCATAACATCATCCTTTCTCTAAAAGAAAAAGGCGTCTAAATCGACACCTTTTAATATCTAACATTGATTATTCAATAACTTCTGAAACGTTACCAGCACCAACTGTTCTACCACCTTCACGGATAGAGAACTTAGTTCCGCTTTCGAATGCGATTGGTGCGATTAATTCAACTGTTAATTCAACATTGTCACCAGGCATAACCATTTCAGTACCTTCTGGTAATTCGATAACACCAGTTACGTCAGTAGTTCTGAAATAGAATTGTGGTCTATAGTTTCCAAAGAATGGAGTATGACGTCCACCTTCTTCTTTTGATAAGATATAAACTTGACATTTGAATTTTTTGTGTGGATGAATTGATCCAGGTTTAGCTAAAACTTGTCCACGTTGAATTTGATCTCTGTTGATACCTCTTAATAATACACCTACGTTATCTCCAGCTTCAGCGAAGTCTAATAATTTACGGAACATTTCAATTCCAGTAGCAACTGTTTTTTGAGTTTCATGAAGACCAACGATTTCTAATTCATCGTTTAATTTTAATTGACCTCTTTCAACACGTCCAGTAGCAACTGTACCACGTCCAGTGATTGTGAAAACATCTTCAACTGGCATTAAGAATGGTTTATCAGTATCACGAGTTGGAGTAGGAATATAAGTATCTACTGCTTCCATTAATTCATCAATAGCTTTAACCCATTTTTCTTCTCCATTTAAAGCACCTAATGCAGATCCTCTAATAACTGGAGTGTCATCACCTGGGAATGAATATTCGTTTAATAATTCACGAACTTCCATTTCAACTAATTCGATTAATTCATCATCATCAACCATATCACATTTGTTTAAGAATACAACGATGTATGGTACACCAACTTGACGAGATAATAAGATGTGTTCTCTTGTTTGTGGCATTGGTCCATCAGTAGCAGCTACTACTAAGATAGCACCATCCATTTGTGCAGCACCAGTGATCATGTTTTTGATGTAGTCTGCATGTCCTGGACAGTCAACGTGTGCATAGTGACGACTTTCAGTTTGGTATTCTACGTGAGAAGTGTTAATTGTAATACCACGTTCTTTTTCTTCTGGGGCATTATCAATTGCAGCATAATCCATTGCAGCAGCTCCACCTTTTTTAGCTAAGCAAGTAGTGATTGCTGCAGTTAAAGTAGTTTTACCATGGTCAACGTGACCAATTGTTCCAATATTTACGTGCGCTTTAGAGCGGTCAAATTTTTCTTTTGCCATTATAAGCTTCCTCCTATATAAATTTATTAAAATTTCACATACATATTCTAAATGATTTAATCAAAAAATGCAATAACTTTCAATTGATTTAATTGTTTGCACTGTTTTTCTTAATAATTTCTTCCTTAATAGACTTAGGAACTGGTTCATAACGATTGAATTGCATAGTGTAGTTACCACGACCTTGTGTAAATGATCTTAAATCAGTAACATAACCGAACATTTCTGATAAAGGTACACTAGCTTGTACTAAGATAGCATTTCCTCTTTCTTCTTGTCCTTCAATCATACCACGTCTAGAAGAAATATCTCCCATAACGCTTCCTAAATATTCAGAAGGTGCTGTAACTTCTACAGACATGATTGGTTCTAAGATAACAGGATCACATTTTTTACCTGCTTCTTTAAGTGCTAAACTTGCAGCTACCTTATATGCCATTTCTGATGAATCGACATCATGGTAAGAACCATCAAATAATGTTGCCTTAATATCTAATACTGGATATCCAGCAATCATACCATTGTTTAATGCATCTTCAAGACCTGATTTAACAGAACTAATATATTCTCTTGGAACTGATCCACCAACAACAGCATCAACGAATTCAAATCCTTTACCTTCATTAGGTTCAAATTTAATCCATACGTGACCATATTGTCCACGACCACCTGATTGTCTTACGAACTTACCTTCACAATCAGCAGTAGCTCTAATTGTTTCACGATATGCAACTTGTGGAGCACCTACGTTTGCTTCAACTTTGAATTCTCTCTTTAAACGATCAACGATAACGTCTAAGTGTAATTCACCAACACCAGCAATAATTGTATCACCAGTTTCAGGGTTTGTTGTTACTCTGAAAGTTGGATCTTCTTCAGCTAATCTTGATAAACCAATACCTAATTTATCTTGATCTTGTTTTGTTTTTGGTTCAATTGCTAATTCGATAACTGGTTCTGGGAATTCCATCTTTTCAAGAACAATTGGATGTTTTTCATCACAGATAGTATCTCCTGTTGTTGTATTTTTAAATCCAACAGCAGCAGCAATATCTCCAGCACATACTTCTTCAATTTCTTTACGTGTATTAGCATGCATTTGCAAGATACGTCCTAAACGTTCTTTCTTTTCTTTTGTAGAGTTTAAAACATATGATCCAGATGTAATTGTACCTGAGTATACACGGAAGAATGTTAACTTACCAACAAATGGGTCAGCCATAACTTTGAAAGCTAATGCAGCGAATGGTTCATCATCACTTGCATGTCTTTCAATTTCGTTTCCATCTTCATCTTCACCTTTAATAGCTGGGATATCAGTTGGAGCTGGTAAGAAATCAATAACTGCATCTAGCATTGGTTGAACACCTTTGTTTTTATATGCTGAACCACATAAAACAGGGAATAATTCAACAGCTAATACACCTTTACGGATAGCAGCTTTAATTTCTTCTTCAGTTGGTTCTTCACCTTCTAAAACTTTCATTAATAAGTCATCATCATAAGTTGCTGCAGCATCAATCATCTTTTGACGATATTCTTCAGCTTGAGCTTGCATATCTGCAGGGATTTCAGAGTAAGTAATCTTTTCTCCTCTATCTCCATCGAAATGTACAGCTTTCATTTTAATTAAGTCTACTAATCCTTCAAATGAAGTTTCAGCACCAATTGGTAATTGAATAGCAACTGCATTTGCATCTAATCTTTTACCAATAGATTCAACAGACATAATGAAGTCTGCCCCAGTTGCATCCATTTTATTACAGAATACAATTCTAGGCACTCCATAAGTAGTTGCTTGACGCCAAACTGTTTCAGTTTGAGGTTCAACCCCAGCTTTAGAATCTAACACTGTAACAGCACCATCAAGTACACGTAAAGAACGTTCAACTTCTACAGTAAAGTCTACATGGCCTGGAGTATCAATGATATTAACGCGGTGACCATTCCATTGTGCAGTTGTTGCTGCTGAAGTGATTGTAATACCACGTTCTTGTTCTTGTTCCATCCAGTCCATTTGTGCTCCACCATCATGTGTTTCACCAATTTTATGGATCTTACCAGTGTAATATAGAACACGTTCAGTTGTTGTTGTTTTACCAGCATCAATGTGAGCCATGATTCCAATATTACGAGTTTTTTCTAACGAAAATTCACGAGCCATAATTTTCTCCTTTCAAATAGTATCTTTATATTACCAACGGAAATGTGCAAATGCTTTATTAGCTTCAGCCATTTTATGAGTGTCTTCTTTTTTCTTAACAGAAGCCCCAGTTCCATTAGATGCATCAATAATTTCATTAGCTAAACGGTCAACCATATTCTTTTCGTTTCTTAAACGAGAATAATTAACTAACCATCTTAATCCTAATGTCATTCTTCTTTCTGGAGATACTTCAACAGGTACTTGGTAGTTAGCTCCACCAATACGTCTTACTTTTAATTCAAGTACAGGCATGATATTGTTAATAGCTTGATCAAATACTTCCATTGCTGAATTTCCAGTTTTTTCTTCTACTTTTTGAAATGCTTCATATAAGATGTTTTGAGCAACACCTTTTTTACCATCAAGCATGATATTGTTAATTAATTTAGTTACTACCTTTGAATTATAAATTGGATCAGGTAGTACATCTCTTTTTGCTACGCGTCCTCTTCTTGACATCGGTTTTTCCTCCTATCTCTTATTTTTTAGGTTTTTTAGCTCCATATAAAGAGCGTCCTTGCTTACGATCTTTTACACCAGCACAGTCCATTGTACCACGAATAATATGGTAACGAACCCCTGGTAAGTCCTTAACACGACCACCACGAATTAAAACAACACTATGTTCTTGTAAGTTGTGTCCAATTCCTGGGATATATGCTGTAACTTCCATTCCGTTTGATAAACGAACACGGGCATATTTACGTAAAGCCGAGTTAGGTTTCTTAGGTGTCATAGTGGCAACACGTGTACAAACTCCACGTTTTTGAGGTGAACTAATGTTAGTTGGTTTCTTTAACAATGAGTTATATCCTCTATTTAACGCAGGTGATTTTGATTTAGATGTTTTTTCACTACGTCCTTTTCTTACTAATTGATTAATTGTAGGCATTATTGTTCTCCTTTCTTCATTAACACACAATTCCGGGTGTTTCATTTTTTGTCATAATGAAATGCACTCTTATATTGAGTACCGAAATGATTATAAAGGAACAAATATTCAAAGTCAACTTATTTTTTTAAAAATACGATAAAATCAAATAAAAACCACGTCTAGAAGGCGTGGTTTT
>CALDMQ010000005.1 GCA_937917505.1 uncultured Erysipelotrichaceae bacterium
GGCTTATATAAACACTTTGATACGATTGCTTCTGCGACATCTTCAAATATTATGATGTATAATATTCCTTCACGTTGTGGAGTGGATATTAATGTTGAAACAATTATTCGTTTGGCGAATAAAAATAAAAATATTATTGGTATGAAACAATGTGGTTCATTAGAAGATATTTTACTTTTAAAAGAAGCTTTGCCAAAGTTTAAGGTTTATATTGGGGATGATCATTTATTGTTAGAAGGTTTAAGAAAGAAAGCGGATGGCATTATTTCAGTAACAAGTCATTTGGACTATCCTTTGATTGAAGAAATCTGTAAGAATGAAAATGTATTCGATGATCGTTATTTAAAACTTATTAGTGAATATATTTTTATTGAACCATCTCCTGCACCGATTAAATATATTTTAAGTGAACTTGGTTATATTCAAAATCAACTCAGATTACCTCTTACAATGATTAAAGAAGACTCGCAAGCCAAACTCCAACCCCTCATTGAAAAATACCGAAAATAATTTGAAGTCGGTATAAATCTATGATATGATAATCATACTTTTGAAAAAGGACTATACAGATTTGATAAAATAAAGGTATAATAAGATAAAGAAAAACATAGAGAAAGGAATAAAAGAATGAAAAAAAATAATATTAAATTAATTCCTATGGGTGGACAAGCCGAAATGGGAAAAAGTATGTATTGTGTTGAAATCAATGAGAAGATTTTTATTATAGATTCAGGGTTTCGTTTCCCTGATTCTGATAAACTAGGTGTTGATATTATTATTCCTAGTTTTACATACTTAGAAGAAAGAAAAGATCAAATTTCCGCTATCATTATTACACATGGACATGATGATGCAATGGCTGCTTTACCATATTTATTACAATCGGTGAATGTACCTGTTTATGCTCCAAGTTTAACCGCTGATTTAATTGTACAAATGATTGAACGTTATGAAAGACATAATCATATTCGTTTGAATTTAGATCTTCATAGAGTAAAACGTAATGATTCTATTAATATTGATGATGTTCCTGTAGAATTTTTTCCAGTAACTCATTCGATTCCAGGAAGTGTGGGGGTTGCATTATGGACAAATCAAGGATACATTGTTTATAGTGGTGAATTTATTATTGATTTTGGTGCTCCTGAAGGATTTAGATGTGATATTCAAAAAATGATGGAAATCGGAAAAAAAGGTGTTTTAGCATTACTTGTGGAATCATCAGGTTCTCGTCATGAAGGATATACATCACCTAATCACAAATTAACAAATCGTATCGATCGTATTTTCGAAGATAGTAATGAACGTATTATTATTTCAAGTTATGCCCAAAATGTTTTTAGAACAAAAGAAATTATTGAATTAACAAAGAAATACAAAAGACAAATTGTTTTTTATGGACGTGATAAATATGATAATACAAATAGCTTATTGAGAATAGGTAAAAATTCCGAGGATCCCATTATCGATATTCCAAAATCGTTGTTAGGAAAAAAAGAATATATTGGTAATCCACGATATGATAGTAACTATGTTATTTTATTAAGTGGAACACCACAACGAATTTATCATGATATTTGTGATATTATTGATGGTGGCGATGATTTATTAAAATTAAGACAGGGTGATACATTTATTGTAGCTTCTCCAGTTTTACCTGGTACAGAAAAGATAGCTAATAAAGCACATAATGGTTTATATAAAACAGATGCTCATATTCATTTATTAAAAAACAAAGATTTATTTTCAATGCATGCATCTGAAGAAGATATCAAAGTCATTATTCAAATCTTTAAACCAAAGTATTATGTTCCAATTAAAGGGGAATATCAACATTTTATTTTTAATATGAATATAGCAGTTGATATGGGCATTGCAAAAGATAATATTATTTTACTAGATAATGGCGAAAGAGTGACTTTTGAAAATGGCAAACTTGCTTTAACAAAAGATACTTTTGAAATTGATGATGTCATGATTGATGGTATTGGTATTGGTGATGTCGGTGAAAAAGTCATCGATGATCGTATTCAATTAGCGAATGATGGTGTTGTGATTATTGGATTAACGGTTTCTAGAGCAACAAAAGAAATTATTGGTCAAACAGATTGTCAAACGCGTGGATTTGTTTATCTAAAAGATTCTGAATATATTATTAAACATATCATTGAAATTTGTGAATCGGTGATTATAAAATGGAAAGATAACCCTGAGTTAGACCTTATGGATATACGTTCTCAAATGAAAGATCAATCTATGAAGTATATCGTTAAAGAAACAGGGAAAAGACCAGTTTTTATAGGGGTTGTAATAGAAATATAAAGCGGTCCATTGTAGACCGCTTTATATTTTATGCGCATTTTGAACAATATCTGCCAAAGTGATTTCTCGAAGTTTTTCTTTGTATTGTTTTTCTGCTTTACGAAAGTAATCGATAATAATATCTTCAGTTTCTTTAATTTTTAGAGAATCTTCAAAAACTCTTTCTACAAGATGGGTTGTTTCTACAAAACTTTCCTTTCCTTCAATTGCTTCAAAAATATCTAAAAGAGTAATTTGATTAAGTTCTTTTTTTAGAAGAAAACCTCCTCGTTTACTTGCCCTTGATTCTATAAAACCAGCAACAACAAGTTGTCTGGTTATTTTTTTTAAATAAGAGTCAGAAACATCTAATTTTTGAGAAAGTTCATGACTTTTCATATGAGATTCATTGACTCCAATCAATAATAAAATACATATAGCTTGTTCAAAACTTTGTCTAACTTTCATATATCCACCACTCCCATATAATCTATTTTAACAGATTTTTTTTATTTTGCACTGAAAACTGTTGACAATAGGAAAGATCACACTATAATACGTAGATATAATATATCTATGGATATATTATATCTACAATAAACAGAAAGAAGGAATGGTATGTTGAAACAAGAATGGAAAGACATAGTCCATAATACTTGGATAAAAGTTGTTTTATTGGCAATTATTCTTATTCCTAGTATTTATGCATGTGTTTTTTTAGGATCAATG
>CALDMQ010000006.1 GCA_937917505.1 uncultured Erysipelotrichaceae bacterium
TAGCACTCATAGTGAGTTTAAGAATCTTCACGAATAACACCTGCCTTCTCTAAAAGTTCTTGCATCATTTCCTTTTGAACTGATGATAGTTCTTGATTTTTTACATCTTGATAAAACTCTTCAAATAATTCTAAAGGATTACTTTTTTGAATATCCAAAGAATATGTTTTTTGTATCGTTTCTTTTTGTCTAGTGAGAAATGAATAAGTGACTTGTAATAATCTTGGGTAAAGAACACGAAGTTGTTCCATAGCATGAGGAACAATCATTTCATCCTCTAATTCAAATGATAATAGGTCATCTTTTTTTTCAATAAAATCAATTTGACTGAACTTCTCAAAAGTCCCTTTATATTTCTTTAATGTATATGATGGATGTAAAATATATTCATCTATCGACCAATCTTTCGTATCCACAATTGTTATAGATTTTCTTTGTTTCACTTCATCAAAAGAATAGGCCATTAAAGAACCACTATAACGAATAGTTTCTCTTGTCACATACTGAGGTGCATGTAAATGCCCTAAAGCCACATAATCAAAATCATCAAATAACGAAGCAGTTAAAACCTCACTTCCTCCTAGACTGACTGGTAACTCTGAATCACTGGTAATACTTTGATGTCCCACAAATTGATGTGTAATTAATACATTTTGATAATTATGATCAAGTGATTGTTTGGATAAATAATATTCCAAAGCTTCTTGATATGTTTTTGCATCACATTCTGAATAGATATTTCTCACATGTGATGGTTTGACAAATGGCAATAAATAAAAACGTGTTTGTTCTTTTTGATAAAAAACCATATTCTTCTTTAAATAAGTTTCAATATGTAACCCAGATTTATCCAAAATAGAACTAGCAAAATGTAAACGATCACTACTATCATGATTCCCACTAATCATCATTACTTCAATATGATACTTTAACATCGCTTGACTTAAAAACTCGTCTAAAACATTGACAGCTTCAAGACTTGGAATCAAACGGTCATAGACATCACCAGCAATGATTAACAAACGAATATCTTGTTCATCCATATACTCTAACAATTCAGACAAGAGTTCTTTTTGTATATCTAATAATGAATATTGATGTATCCATTTACCTAAATGCAAATCAGCAATATGTACAAATCTCATAACTCTCCTCCCTTTACTTTCCATAAATATATATTCTTCACTTTCTCATTTTGAGAAAACATTTTTTTCAAAGATGTCGGTATTGTTTTTGTTTCTAAAAACTCTGCACCTAATTTCTTAATCGTTTTTAAAGATGCGATATTTTGTGGATCGCACGTGATAATCACTTGATCTATTGGAATGATGTCTTTCAATAACAAACAAGCTTCATAGGCATAATGGTGTCCTCTGTATTCTTCTTCAATATGATAACCAATATGTCCATCATAATATCTTTCTTGTATTGTTCCCTCTCTTAAGACAATACTCCCTACAATATCATCATCTACAATAATTTGATAAATCCAATAAGGAGAAAACCCTCGAGGTAAATTTTCATGAACATATTCTAAAAGTCGTAATCGCATTTTCTCACACACCTTTTTCTTATTATAGCACATCTTATTTTAATAAGGACTAATTTACATTTACCTGGCACAATTTTATATATTACCAATTATAAAATAGTATACAATTTTACAACACGAACACAATTTAAGGAGATTACCAATGAATATTATCGTATATACCCAAGAAAAACAAACACAAATCATACAACACTTAAATCATTGTCAACAAATTTATTCACATATACCTATGCACATTGATATTTACGAATCAGTTAATCAAATCAAAAACAGGGTTTATGATATTGCTTATA
>CALDMQ010000007.1 GCA_937917505.1 uncultured Erysipelotrichaceae bacterium
CTTCTGTATCAGTAATTGTATTACTTTTACCTTCATCTAAGTTCCAAATTCCATTTACTGGCTCATATGGTACTTCCCAGATGTCTTCATCTTTATTGAATTTGATTCCTTGGTTTTCTAATCTTTCTCCATGAGCTATTAATCTTGGTTTATATGTATCCCAGCTTCTTAATTCCTTTGGTGTCCATCCTATTTCTGCATGGCTTAAGATTTTTGGATATGCCATATAGTCTAAATGATCATTATTCGCAAATGTTTCTGACCATAGACATGCTTCAATTCCTACAATATTTTCTTTTGCTCCATAGTTTGTTGGATCCCAGCTATATGTATCTTCAATTGAATTGTATCCTGCCCATTGCAATCCTAATGGACAGTTTGCATCATATTTCATATCCATATATGCATAGTCTGCTGGTGAAACTACATATTTGATTCCTTCTTTTAATTTTGCATTTCCTGTTGACCAGAACTCTGTTACTGTTCCTTCTTTATCTTCTACTACACCATCATAATTTTGCCACCCGATTGGTGTCTTTCCATATTTTTGAGCTATTTTTGTTACTCTGTTCATGAAATATGCATAATCTTGTGATGTTGTTGAATGTGCTTCATCTCCACCGATATGAATATATTTTGATGGTGAGATTTCTGATACTTGTCTGAATACTTCATCTATGAATTCATATGTTTTTTCATTGCGACATTCAAATGTAGAGAAGCCTACATCGATTCCTTCATATGGCTTAGTATTGTCATAGTTTCCTGAATGTGGTTTTCCATCTTCACTGCTGTTTAGGAAATTCAATGATACTAATGCTGCCCATGAATGTCCTGGCATATCAAATTCTGGAATGATTTCAATATATCGATCAGCCGCATATTTTACAAGTTCTTTATAATCTTCCTGTGTATATTGTCCGGCTTTAATTCCATTGATACTTGTTGAAGTTTGAGCTCCAATGGTATTTAATTTTGATAATGATTCACCATACATTTCACCTTTGAGTTCTAGACGCCATCCCTGGTCATCACTTAAATGAAGATGTAATTTATTCATTTTATATTGCGCCATATTGTCAATATAACGTTTTACATCTTCTACTGAAAAGAAATGTCTTGTCACATCAAGATGTGATCCACGATATTCATATTCCGGTTTATCATTAACAGTTGAACATGGAATATCCCAAGATACTCCTTCTACTAGTTCTTGTTTTTCAATTTCTGCTGGTAATAGCTGTCTTACAGTTTGAACAGCTCTAAATGCCCCAGCTGGTTGATTTGCCACAATCGTCAAATCATCTATAGTTGTATTAATTTTATAACCTTCTTCACCAAGGTTGCTTTCAGTATCTGAAATTACAACAGCAATATTTCCTGTCCCTTCATTATCCCCTTTAACAACAGGAAGCTGATACCCTGTAGAAGTTCTAAGTTTGCTTGCAAGATATTCCCCAACATTTTCATATAATTCATCAGTTTGAGCATCGCTTAAACCTTTAACATAGATTTTTGTATCTTCACTGACTGTAAACTTATCTTGAGTCGTTTCATAGTCTACTGGTAATGGAATTAGCTGACGTTCTAAACTAACAGGTTCTTCTACCGCATTAATTGGTTGTAGCGGCATAGCAGTTACAGCAGTAAAAGACATAAATGCAGCTAATGTTAGTGCCAATAATTTTTTCATTTTAAATTTTTTACTTAAACTCATTTGCCTTTCTCTAAAAATTTATTTTAAATATTTTTAGTAATTATTCCATTGTACTATAAATAAAATTATCGCCTCCCTTTAATGTTATTCAAGGTCATGCCTATTCAAAGTAACATCCCTTTCTATAGCATGTACTAACATAAGTATAACACTGAAAAAATATTTTAAATATTTAAAAAAAATGTAATATAAAATACAATTTTTTTATCTCATAATAAAAGGTACCTGCATATAGGTACCTTCATCAATTAAATTTTTTGTAAAAATGTTCGATATGCTAAATACGCTTCATAAACATCAACTTTACTTACAATTTCCATTGGTGCATGCATATTTAAAACCGCAACTCCAGCGTCAATAACATTCATATTATAATTTCCAAGAATATAAGCGATAGTTCCGCCACCTCCTTGGTCAACTTTACCAAGCTCTGCAGTTTGATAATAAACATTTTCATCATCTAAGATTTTTCTAATTTGCGCAACATATTCAGGATTTGCATCATTTGATCCACTTTTACCACGAGACCCAGTATATTTATTGAAAACAATTCCTCTTCCTAAATAAGCGGCATTTTTCTTATCATTAACACTTAAATATAAAGGATCTACTCCAGCACTAACATCACTCGATAACATCTTTGAATTAGCCATTGCTTTTCGTGTTTTAATAAAACTGTCAACACCTTGTTTAGATAACAATTCACTAACTATATTTTCAAAAAATAAAGAATGTGCTCCAGTTGCTCCAACGCTTCCAATTTCTTCTTTATCTACTAATATACAGCAACTAGTATATTCTGGTAAG
>CALDMQ010000008.1 GCA_937917505.1 uncultured Erysipelotrichaceae bacterium
TCTATTATATCTTGAATCCCCGTTCAAGTAAACACCAAAAATACGCAAATCCCCACTTGAGTAGAATCTAAATATACGCAAATCCCCGTTCGTGTGTTTTAATTACCATATAATTTTATTGAATAAGGATATGAGTCTATTATTACCACTCTTGATGTATAAATACATATATTTATCTTGCAAAAACTTTTTCTTTTGGTTTTGTTTTATTCTTCTCAAATAGTAGGGGTTTTTCTAACATATCATTGCAGCGTCCTTCATAATTTTTGAAAGCGTTTATATAGTTGAAATAGTAATACCCTATATCATAACCACCTTTACGATTTGGGGAAGTTAGCCAAGTTACATATTCATTTTTTCTTTTATTATATCCTAATACAACAGTATTATGTGCAATAGAAGTAGATGCGATAATATCATATCCACAGTTATTTTCTTTATACATATCCATGATATTTATATGGTTATTAGAATATATGTTCATGATATTGGAATTAATATCATTTTTCTGACAAAAAGGCCTTTTTTACTACCATAAGCTTTTCCATATAAAGGAATATATAATGTTTTGTTTACATTGTTCATATGGCATTCCCTTTCACAAATTCATGTTTTTATAACTTTTTTAAGAAAATAAACTGTTATTGACTTAGATAGTCTTCTTTAATGCGATAATATTTTGTTCTATCTTTTTAATAATGATTTTAAATTCTTCATCTGATTTCCCAGTAGGATCCTCAAGTTGCCAATTATCATCAAAATTTCTGCCAATAAAAGGACAACTGACATTACATCCCATAGATATAGCAATATCAGGATCAGGTATATTTGATATGAGCTTAGAATATTGTGTTTGCTCCATATCAATATCATATAATTCTCTCATAATGCGAACTGCATCTTGATTAATTTGAGGTTTAGTTTCTGTTCCTGCTGAATAACTTTCAAATATATCTGAGGCTAAATGTTTACCAAGTGCTTCAGCAATTTGACTACGACAAGAATTATGAACGCAAATAAAAGCGACTTTTTTCTTACTCATAAAATGGACACCTTTCTTTAATGCACTGCATATTTAAATTTGAATATTTGCATTTAGTATCTTCGTAGTTGAGTTTAACTTCATAATGAGAATTGATATATTCTACACCATATTTAAAGGCAATTTTTGCATCTCTTTTACAACATCTTGGTCCATTGATCTCTCCTAATTTTGCAATTGCTTTTGAGGTGAATTGCATATGATCTCCCCAAGTTCCATCGTTTGATAGTGGACCTGTGTTATCAATAATTGATAATGCTGCACCTATAGATGTTATTGCACCACAAACTCCCCATAAACCACACATAGCTCCAGGCATTTTTAATCCTTCTTGTTTGAGTTTTTGAAGTGCGTTATTTATATCAATATTACCACCGGCATTTTTGTAGGCTACAAGTAGACTTGCGCCATCTAGTATATGATGTTCAGGACCATGTATACTCATATAATCATTTTTTGCAATGTTATTAAAAATTTGAAAAGGGTTTATTCCGGTTTCTTTTTTTATGTCGGTTAAAATTAATTCAGCTTTTTCATTCAAAGTCATAGTATATTTCCTCCCTTAAATTAAAAAATGATATTACTTTAATAGTGTATGGACTCAGGATTTACTTATTTTTTTGTGACTAACATAGTAGTAGCAAAGAAATATAGCATTCCTGCAATGAATTTACTTATATGTCTTAAAAATCTGAATATAAAAAACAATTGCTATAACAAATAAAATGAAGTATGTTATTTTCATAATTTATTTTTCTTTGCTAAACTAAAATTCATATAATTTTTAAAATCATTATTTCTCTAATTTCATTTTTTTGTTTTTAGTATAATAATTATAAACTTAATAAATAATGCATACAATCAATATTTATAAAAATTAAAAATACTTTATATTTCACTCCACAACCATCTTGTTTACAATGCATATATATGAGATTTTTTAAATCTTTGAAAGCTAAATATTTAAGTTGTTAAGACTTTATTTCTATGGTTTTAGCTAATTTATTTGCATATTTTATTTGTATTATGAAAATTTGTAAAATGATTAATTTGAATATATATATAGGATTATTGATTTGGTTTGTCTTCTAAAATATACGTTTTTTAAAGTTTTCTTTTATGATTACTTTTATCATAAATATAATTACAAATGTACTGATTCACTTTTTCATTTCTTTTTTAGAAAAAAGTTTTTATAAAGTTTTATCTAGTTTATCGTTTTCGTGTCAGTTAATCATTGATTTGATGTGTTTTTTGAAAGAGAAGTATTTATAGATTTTATTTTTAGGTTGGATATATTCTATTACATATTTAGAAAATCTTTATATTTTAAGATAAAAACAGAGGTGAGAGAATATGTTTTTATCTATAGGGATTTTTATATTATTAGTGATCTATTTTATGCAATATATCAACTTTGTATTAGATAAAAGTCAAAAAACATCACATACATCACAAATTTATTGTTTTCTTTTCTCATGTTTACTTTCATTACCTGCTTTTCAAATGAATCGTTTTTCTTTTAGTTTAGAAATATCTTTTGTGATTATGACAACATTTATACGTATGTGTGTTGCTTTATGGGAAGAGATGAAATATATTACTTATACTAAGAAGTTGTCATATTTATTATTTATTATAATACCACTCATTTTTTCGTTTGTAATATGTTTATAAAAAACTAAGAAGGCATTTTTGCTTTCTTAGCTTCTAACCAAATCATATGTAAAACATCAATTAACATTTTTCTGACAGAGGGTTGTAAAGATGTGATTTCTTTTAAACCAGAGATAATTTGTTTGTAAGTTATATGAGATAAATCTGTGAATGTTTCTAATTCTAATGCTTGGAATAAACCAAACATTGTATTGATACATTCTTTTTTATTTTCATATGATAAATCGTTTAAGAAAAGAAGAACTTTGATTGCAAATTGAACACTCTCATAAGACAGTTCATCAGGGATAAATCCATCTTTATTCAATAACCATGTCAAAGCATTATGTTGAAACATACCAATTGCTTGACTTTGAATTGTTTGATACTGTTCTTCATGTCCTAAAACTATACCAAAGAAAGAATAGTGAGGAAGATAACTGATGATACGAGGAAGCATATGTTGATATTGCTTGGAAAGGATAATATCATCTTGGAATCCCGGTCCATCAAAGTTATAGATTTTATCAATACGTGCTTGTACTTTTTCGTTTGTAAAACATCCTGAATACATAGCTAAATTACCACCTTTAGAATGCCCACCAATCAAAAGAGGCAATCCCTCTTTCTTGTATTTGAAATGCTTTTTGAAACGTTCTTTGAAACTTCCAAGATATTGATTATGCAAGGATTGCCATAATGAACAAGAGTAAGTATATTCACTTATAAAATTTAAATAATGAACTGATGATGTCTGTGAAGGAATAACATTCTCAAATAACATCAAAAAATCTTCATGCCAACCGATTAAAGTATTATCAGTTCCTCGATAAGCTACGAAAACTCTTTGATCTTCAAATAGAAATGCCATAGCACAAAATTGTTTAATGAAATCTTTGTTCACATCATTATAAAAATGTAAGATTTTCACATTACGATAACGTTTTGTTTTTGCGACTTCTTTAAACAAATAATGACTTTCATTAAAGGCAGGATCGGGAGCATCTGTATAAAGTTCACTATATTTTTGATAAGCATCAAAAAGGGTGATAGGTTGAATATTTTGTGATGAAAAAATGTCATCTAAATGTACATATGCTAATTCACTAAATATCAAATAATCAATTTCGTTATAAGGATATTCTTTGATGTTTTGTTCTCCACGCCAATGGACATAAT
>CALDMQ010000009.1 GCA_937917505.1 uncultured Erysipelotrichaceae bacterium
GACACTGCACTGTTACCTGCTAAAACACGATATGATTGTTCACCATCAGTCACAATTGTATAAGGACCTTTTAAAACTAAAGTAACATGATGTGCTTTTGCAAATTCTCTTGCTATAAATAAAATATCATCCTCATCTTCAAAATCACATAAATGATGAAACTCTCCCATATGTGGTGTCAAAATAATGGATCTATCTTGTTTTTTTAACAAATCCATGTGTTTTGAAATAATTGTTAAAGCATCACCATCAATAACCAAAGGTTGATTACTCATTGTCAGCACATCTTCTACATAACGGTATGCTTCTATATCTAACCCCAAACCACTACCCAATAACAAAGCATTAAAGATACGAAAATCATTTTGTTGAAAAATTGGTGGTCTAAGCATTGTGGTTGCTTCTGGACAAAAGATTGTCAATGGTTCAATAACTTCTTGACAACTGATTGTTGTTACAACACCACTACCTGTATAAACAGCTGCTTTTGTACTTAAAAAACTTGCACCTTTATATTGAGAACAACCCGTAATCATACCAATACGTCCATAATGACCTTTATGTCCATCAAACAAACGATCTTTTAACAAATTTTTTGCATACTCATGATTAACCAATTGAAATAATCTTGCTTTTTCAGACATATCTTCTGTTTCTAATTTTTCTAAAATAACTTTACCAGTAAAAGAAATACTGTCAGGATTTAAAAATCCATTTTTTAAAGCGCTTAAAGTTATTGTTAACGTTGCACATATAACACTTTGATAAGCATAACCTGTATTACAATTCAATCCTGTTGGTACATCTATAGCTATAATCTCTTTATCATATAAACAATTAACTTCTTCAATGATAGATTGATAAAGCCCTCTTGGACAACTTTTTAACCCAAATCCAAATATTGCATCAACAATTGTTTTATAAGTTGACATAAGGTTTATAACTTCATCTAAATTTGTGTCTTTAATATGTGTTATATTCATATTCAAACCATAACATTGTTCAAGATAATAACGATTTGCTTTTGAAACATTTTCATCTTCAAATATAAAAATATGAACTTTTTTATTTATTTTATATAACTTTATAGCTAAAGATAATCCATCAGCACCATTGTTACCTGGTCCACATAAAATAGCAAAACAATCATAATCATCTACATGTTTCATTAAACAATCACTAGCCTTATCAACTAACTCCTCTATAGAATACCCTGCATTTAATAAACATTGATCATAATTTTGCATCAATTTTTGACTTCCAACATACATATAGATCACCTACCTATCTTTATTATAGCAAAATAAAACTGTAATGAAATATCTCATTACAGTTTATATCATATTTTAGTATCTAACAGCATAACTAAATCCACTAACAGATGTATAACTTACATTCTTACCAGTTGTTGGAGCGTGAATAACTCTTCCTCCACCAACATAGATACCAACATGTCCAGGTCTCCATACAATATCACCAGGTCTCGCTTTTGAAAGAGATATTCTTCTTCCACCACGACTTTGAGCACCAGATGTACGTGGAATTGATTTTCCATTTTTTCTATATACCCATTGTGTAAATCCTGAACAGTCAAAGGCATTAGGTCCAGTTGCTCCCCATCTATAAGGAGTTCCTAACTTAGATTTTGCAGTTCTCACAATACCAGCATTGTTTTCGATTTCAGGATCATAGACTCTTACTTTTAACGATTTAGATGCACTGTTACCAGCTTCATCTGATACACTATAAGTAATTGTATATTTTCCTGCTTTTTTTGTATTGACAGAACCAGAAATTTTAACATCACCTGTTATATTTCCGTCTTTATTATCAATAGCACTTCCTAAGTAACTCTTAGCATTAAATTTTGCACCTTTTGTCATTTCAATACTTGATTTCTTTAATGAAATCTTTGGTGCACTTATGTCAGCAACTTTGACTTTTAATGTAGCTGTTGATTCATTTCCAGATGAATCAGTTGCTGTGATTTTTAAATCAGATGAACCAATTTCATAAGTGTCAACTTTTCCATCAACTTTGATATTTTTAACACTACCATCAAATCTATCACTGATTTTAACATATTTCTTATAATCAAATCGAGAACCATAATCTACAGTTACATTTCCTTGTGATTGAATCACAGGAGCTGAACTATCTGAAACATAAAATTCATATGCTTCTGTAGATGTATTTCCTGCATTATCACTTACTTTTAAATTAATAATTTGAGTACCTAATTTACTTGTATCAAGCTTTTTGTCTGCTTCGATGAATGTTGAAACATCTCCATCTACATTATCTGTAGCTTTGATATATTTCTTAATATCGTTGCTTCCTTTAGCCTCTACATCAACCACAAAGCCGTTTGATTTTGCCACAGTTTCTAAAACTGGTGCAGTTCTATCAACAACATTGACTTCTACAGTTTTTGTTGTTGTATTAGAGAACATATCTGTTGCAGTGACTTCTACATTGTATGCTCCTAATTGATTTGGGTCATATGACTTTGCATTGATTTCAACGTTAATAGAATCTAGAGAATCACGGTTATCAGAAATTGCAAACACATTTTTATTAAGTTTTGTTCCATAAAGAACTTCTACTTTATTAGATTCAATAACTGGAGCTTCTTTATCTACAGCTGCATAACCTACCAAACCAAAAGTTCCAATACAC
>CALDMQ010000010.1 GCA_937917505.1 uncultured Erysipelotrichaceae bacterium
AAGAAATTGATGCTGTTTTGAAGCTTATTCATGATTGTGAATCAGTAGCTTTCTTTGGAACACAATTTTCACAAAGTGCTGCTTTGCATTTCCAAACTGATTTGTTGATGTTAGAAAAATTTGCGATGGCATATATGGATTCAGCACGTCAACAGGATTGTGCGATGTCGCTGACAAAAGATAGCGTTGCGATTATTTTAACAGTGGGTGGAAACTTTACAGGAAGTGGTCATAAAATTTTACAATATATAAAAAAATCAGGTTGCAAAGTTGTGTTGGTGACTTGTGATGATGATTTGGATATACAAATTCCAGTTGATCATCGTATACTTATTGGAAGTTTAAAAAATGGTAAGTCTGGAAAACATAATTTATTAACTGTTGTGGAATTGATGTCATTAAGATATTATTGCTTATATTATCCATCACTTCAAGAGTTAGAGGGACATATCCTTTAATTCTTTTTTTCTTGTTCTATGTTTTAAAATTATATATAATAAGCAAAAGAGGGGATTGTATGAGAGAGGTTAATCAAGAAACAATTATAGAAGCAGTTAAAAAATTATGTCAAGAAGCAAATTATTGTTTACCACAAGATGTTAAACAAGCATTATTAAATGCTTATTATCAAGAAGATTCAAAGATCGGTAAACAAACATTAGATATATTAAATCAAAATGCAATAATGGCTCAAGACTCATCTTCACCTATTTGTCAAGATACAGGAATGGCTTGTGTGTTTGTAGAAATTGGACAAGATGTTCATGTGAATGGATCGTTAGAAGAGGCAATTCATGAAGGTGTTCGTCAAGGCTATGAAGAAGGATACTTAAGAAAAAGTGTTGTTTTTGATCCGGTGTTTGATCGTATCAATACAAAAGATAATACACCTGCAATAATTACTTATCAAATTGTAGAAGGAGATAAGTTAAAAATCACAGTTGCACCAAAAGGATTTGGTAGTGAAAATATGTGTCAGGTAAAAATGTTAAAACCAAGTGATGGTGTAGATGGAATCAAGGATTTTGTGTTAAAGGTTGTTACTGATGCAGGTCCTAATGC
>CALDMQ010000011.1 GCA_937917505.1 uncultured Erysipelotrichaceae bacterium
TTTTCAAAAATATAAACATGACTTATAATAATAAGTGAGATAAAACCAAATCCAAATAAAGTGCCCGTGATAAGTCTTGTGATATTATGACTTTCATATGATGTGAGAAGTTGTAAAAATCCATCAATAATCATCGGTATGAGTAAACATAATGAAAATATGAATGTAGGTGGTTTGATAAACCATAAAACAAAACCAATGACTATGCCTAATATCTCACCAGTACATCGTGCACATACAGGAAATTGTTTACCCTTATAAAAGAATGAACGATCTGCACGTCTATGACATCCACATAGAATAGGTAACCATTTATATAAAAATTTCATTAAAGACCTGCAGCACCAATTCCAACAGCGAAAACCATAACAAAAATATAGTAGAGAATACTTATTCCTACTGATACTAATGCACCAATTCCTAAAGCTTTTGCTGTTTTAGGTTTTGTGTCTTTCCATACTAACCAAAGTATAAGCCCAACAATAGGAATGCAACATCCTAAAATTCCCCAACCAATTCCTCCGCTATCAATTACAGGTGTTGTTGCTTGAGTTGCAACACCACAGTGTGGACAAATAACAGCTTGATCGTCAATCTCTTGACCACAATGACGACAATACATATAAATCTCCTCCTTTTCTATCTATTTATATTTTAACGAACTATAAAGAAAAAAGCGATAAAAACAGAATAATTTATGAAAAAAAAGTCGTTTTTGTAAAAAAATATATAAAGTTATTCACAAAATGGTGTAAGTAATGTTAAAATTATGTTAAAAATATTTACATGGTATTAATGAAATGTTAATATAGCGTTAAGAGTCTAGGAGGTCGTTTCATGAACATAACACATATATTCTCTATGTTAGGAGGATTGGCTCTATTCCTTTATGGGATGCATATGATGTCTAATGGTCTTGAGGTAGCAGCAGGAAATAAAATGAAAACTATTCTTGAGAAGTTAACATCAAATCGTTTTCTTGGAGTTGGGGTAGGAGCTTTAATTACAGCCCTTATTCAATCTTCATCTGCAACTACAGTTATGGCTGTTGGGTTTGTAAATTCAGGTTTAATGCGTTTAGAAAATGCTGTCTGGATTATTATGGGTGCAAATATTGGTACTACTATCACTGGCCAATTGATTGCCTTAGATATTACAGCGCTAGCACCTGTTATTGCATTTGTAGGTGTTGCGATGATTTCTTTTTTCAAAAGTAAGAAGTTAGATGCTTTTGGTGCTATTTTAGCAGGTCTAGGTATTTTATTTATGGGTATGGATATGATGTCATCTGCGATGGCACCACTTAGAACAATGCCTGAATTTGTTAGTATTATTACGAAGTTTGAAAATCCATTTATTGGTATTTTAGTGGGTGCACTCTTTACGGCTATTATTCAATCTTCATCAGCATCTGTTGGTATTTTGCAAGCTTTAGCATTAAGTGGAGTCATTACATTACCATCTGCTATATATGTTTTATTTGGACAAAATATTGGTACATGTATTACTTCTGTTTTAGCTTCTATTGGTACAGGACGAAATGCAAAACGTACGACTATATTACATTTAGCTTTCAATGTGATTGGAACAGTTATCTTTGTAGCAGTTAGTATGGTTACACCATTTGCTTCGTTTATGGCATCTTTAACGCCAGCAAATGTACCAGCACAAATTGCAAACGTACATACTGTATTTAATGTTGTAACAACAATTCTCTTATTACCATTTGGTGAAAAATTGGTTCAATTAACTTATAAAATCTTGCCTGAAAAACCAGATTTAGAAGATTCTATGAGATTAAAATATTTGGATTTTAGTATCTTTACAAATGATTATCATGTTGGTACAAGTGCAATTGCAAATACACAATTATTTAATGAAACACAAAATATGTTAACAGTTGCGATTGATAATGTAAGAAAATCATTTGAATTGATATTTGATTTCAAAGAAGATAAATATGAAAAACTTCAAAAGAATGAAGAATATATCAATTATTTAAATAAACAAATTGTTGATTTTACAACAGCAGCCATTTCTAATGAATTACCATTAGAAGGATCACAGACAATTGGATTATTCTTAAAAGTTTCGTCTGATCTTGAAAGAATTGGTGATCATGCAGTAAATATTGCTGAAAGAGCAAGAAGATTACATGAAGACGATAATCAATTTTCTCATGAAGCTATGGATGAAATTGGTATTATGAGTAGTTTATGTGTGAATATTTTGGATGAATTAAAAATTTTGAATTATGACGATTTTAAAGTCGTTGTGGATAAAGTTGATGTGATTGAAGAAAATATTGATAAAACAAATTATGAATTTGGTATCAATCAATTAAAACGTTTAAAGAACAAAACATGTACAACTGAAAACAGTGTTCTTTATACAAAAACATTAACTGATTTTGAAAGAATTGGAGATCATGGTTTAAACATTGCACAAAGTTTCCATAAGATTAGAGAAATTATGAGAGCTATGAAAATGTTAAAACCAGAGGTTGAAGAAGTACAATAGAATATGTTGAATATGTGGTGGAGTCTGTCATAAAGTATTACTTTATTTATTCAACAATGATGTAAAAACATCGTTTTAGACAGATTTCGCCCTTATGAAATCTGTTTTTCATTAAGGGAGGAAATAAAAAATGGAAATATCAAATGTATTTGCGTTGGCTGGAGGTTTGGCTTTATTCTTGTATGGAATGACAATGATGTCAAACGGGCTAGAACTTGCAGCTGGAAACAAAATGAAAGCAATTTTAGAAAAATTAACAACAAATCGTTTTTTAGGGGTTGCTGTGGGTGCTTTAATTACGGCATTGATTCAATCTTCATCAGCAACAACAGTTATGGTTGTAGGATTCGTTAATGCCGGACTTATGAACTTACAAAATGCTGTATGGGTCATCATGGGGGCAAATATCGGGACAACAATTACCGGACAATTAATTGCTTTAGATATTACTGCTATTGCACCATTGATTGCATTTGTAGGTGTGGCTTTAGTTGTTTTCTTTAAAAGTAAGAAATTAGATGCTTTTGGACAAATTTTAGGAGGTCTTGGTATATTATTTATTGGTATGTCAATGATGTCTGATGCGATGTCACCACTAAGAAATTCACCTGAGTTTGCAAGTATTGTTGCAAATTTTGAAAATCCATTAATTGGTGTTTTAGTAGGAGCTATCTTTACAGCGATTATTCAATCTTCATCAGCTTCAGTTGGTATTTTACAAGCTTTAGCTATGAGCGGTGTTGTAACATTACCTACAGCAATTTATGTATTGTTTGGACAAAATATTGGAACTTGTATTACTGCTGCCTTAGCTTCTATTGGTACAAATCGTAATGCAAAACGTACAACAATTATTCATTTATCATTTAATATTATTGGAACAGTGTTTTTTGTTATTGTGAGTATGTTAATACCATTTGCAAGTTTTGTTGAATCGTTAACCCCAACAAATGTTGCAGCTCAAATTGCAAATGTTCATACAATCTTTAATGTTGTAACGACAATTCTTTTATTACCATTTGGACATCTTTTAGTGAAGTTTACATATATAGTCTTACCTGATAAAAAAGATAGTCAAGATTCTATGGAATTAAAATATTTAGATAGACGTATTTTTGAAAATGATTTTCATATTGGTACAAGTGCTATTGCAGGAACACAGTTGTTTAATGAAACACAAAATATGCTTGCGGTTGCAACTAAAAATATAAAAAGAGCATTTGGATTAGTAGAAGATTATCAAGAGAATATTTATGAAAAGATTGTGAAGGATGAGGAATATATTAATTTCTTAAATAAGCAAATTGTTGATTATACAACACTTGCTTTATCTTATGAGTTACCTATTGAGGGAGCTCAATCTATTGGTTTGTTCTTGCGTATTTCAGCTGATTTAGAAAAGATAGGTGATCATGCTTTAAATATTGCAAATAGAGCACATCTTTTACATGAAGAAAATCATACTTTCTCAAAAGAAGCATTGGATGAAATAGAAACAATGAACCATTTGGTTGGTGATGTTTTATATGAATTAAAAGTTTCATCACCAGAGGAATTTAATCAAGCTGTTATTGAAATCAATCAATTAAAAAATAAGATTGATAAAACAAGTGTTGTATTTACATCTGCTCAATTAGATCGTTTAAAAAATAAAACGTGTTCTACAGAAAACAGTGTTCTTTATACAAAAGTTTTAACAGATTTTGAACGTATTGGTGTTCATGCTGACCATATTGCAAAATATTATCAAAAATTAGAAACTGTTTTATCAGCATTAAAAATGCAACAATCTTAAGACACGCTTTTGCGTGTTTTTTTTAATATTTTCCTTTTTTATTAAAGTTAAATATTATAAAATAGACGTAAAGGAAGTGAAAATATGAGAATTTATTTAACATTAGATGTAGGAGGAAGTGCTATTAAATATGCACTTATAAAAGAGGATTTAACATTAATAGAGAAATCAAGTGTTCCTACACCATCAGATACACTTGAGCATTTTGTAGAAACAATTGGAGAAATTTATGATCAATATGCTGATTCTATTGATGGTATGGCATTATCAATGCCAGGAATTATCGATCCTGATAAAGGTTATCAATTTACAGGTGGAGCATTAAAATATATTGATAAATTAGATACAGTTCAACTCTTAAAACAAAGATGTCCGACAAATATTACAATTGGAAATGATGCAAAATGTGCTGCAAATGCTGAAATCGGTTATGGAAATTTACGAGATATTCAAGATGGAGCTGTTGTTATTTTAGGGACAGGTATTGGTGGTTGTTTAATTAAAAATCATCAAGTTCATACAGGTCGTCATTTTAGTGCAGGAGAATTTTCTTTTATAAAAACAGATTATCATGATTATAATGGTTGGAATCATGCATGGTCTACGCGTACAGGTATTCGAGGATTATTGGAACGGGTACAAGAATCGTTAGGAACAGATGAATATTATACAGGTATTGAAATTTTTGATATGGCAAATCAAGGAAATGAAAAGGTGATTGCGGGTATTGATCAATTTGCTAGAGAAGTAGCAACGCAAATTTTTAATGTACATATAATTTTTGATTGTGAGAAAGTGGCAATTGGTGGTGGTATTAGTGCTCAACCTTTATTGATTGAATTAATTCAAAAAAATTTCGATGATATTTTTAATCATTTGGGATTTGATGTTTATCATCCTGAAATAGTTCCATGCTATTTTAGAAATGATGCTAATTTAATAGGAGCGTTATACCAACATCTTTTAACATACAAGTA
>CALDMQ010000012.1 GCA_937917505.1 uncultured Erysipelotrichaceae bacterium
TGATATAATAAAATATATCGAAAAGAGGGATAAAATGATTAAAAAAGCAAGTTTAGAAGACTTAGAAGAAGTCTATCAACTCATGTGTATCTTAGAAAATAAAGAGTTAAATAAAGAACATTTTACACAAGTTTATAAGCAAGGTTTAGAAAATAGTGATCTTGTTTATCTTGTGTATAAAGAAGATAAAGTTTTGGGATTTATAAGCTTTATTGTTCATCATTATATGCATCATGATAAAGATACTGGGGAAATTATTGAATTGGTTGTATTACCAGAATATCGTAGTCAGCACATAGGTGATCGATTAATTAGAGAAATTGAAAGAGTTGCAGTTGAAAGAAATCTTGAACAAATTGAACTTTCTACATCAACTTATCGTAAAGATGCACATCGGTTTTATGAAAATCATGGGTATGTGAAAGATCATTATAACTATACAAAGAATTTATAATATATTTTCTTAAAGGGGAGGGAGAGATAATTATACGATAAAGATATTAAAAGAAGCATTTAAAGAATCTTTACTTATTATGATGGAATATATTGTTTTAGGGATGTATTTTGGAATGATGTTAGAAAAGTAAAAAATTTATGTTGGAAGTATGCAGTTTGTTGTTATTACTAGGTATGGTTGTTTTTCATATGTGCAAGTTTTATTTGTGTAAAAAGAGGAGTGAATGTGATGAGAGAAAGTATGAGATATGATACAGATCGTTATCAATTAAGAGATTATGTATTAGAAAGAATGATTGAGATTGTCAAACAAAATAGAGTTGCTATAAAAGGCGGTATTGTTTTTTATGGAGATTCTTTAACACAATATTTTGATGTAGAACATTATATGTCAAGTCTAGGAAAAGTTTATAATTGTGGAATTGCCGGTATTACTTCTGATATGTTGTTAAACTTTGTAGATGAAGGTGTATTGAAATATGAACCAAGTGAAGTCTTTATTATGGTAGGTACAAATGATTTAGGAAATACAACAATGCGTAGTCCAAGAGAAATAGCATTAAATATAAAAGAATTGATTGAGATTATTCATTACAATTTACCTGAATGTCGTATTCATTTACTAAGTTGTATTCCTTGTCTTGAAAAGTTACATGGATATAAAGTTAAAGATAGTCTTCGTAGTAATGATACCTTAAAAATGATAGGAAAAGAGTATAAAAAAATGATTCCTTTTGATTATGTACATTTTATTAATGTTTATCCAGCATTGTGTAATAAAAAAGGTGAACCTATAGAAGAATATTATGAAGATGGATTACATATCAATCAAAAAGGTTATGAACAATATGCAAAAACTATATTAGAACAAGTAGAAAGGCAAGTTGGATGATGGATAATTATGAAAGAATAGCAGAAATAAAAGCTGAATTGAATTATTTAGATAATCATCGTTCTTATTTAGAACAATTAAAAAAGGAATTAGCAAGTTTATTACAAAGAAAAAAAGAGTTAGAAAAACAATTAATAAAAGAAAATAAAGATGTTGAAAACTTAGAAAAAACAACAATCATATCGTTATTTCAATCTTTAATAGGTAAAAAAGAAGAACGTTTAGAAAAAGAAAGATATGAAGCTATGCAAACTTCTCTTGCATATCATAAAGCAAAGAATGAATATGATATGACTTTGGCATCTGTGCAAAATTTGGAGAATAGATATGCTAAAGAAGAAAGTTTATTAAAGGAACTTGAAACTTTACAATTAAAATCATCTTTAATGTCTTTAGAAGAAAAAGAACAATTTCAAAAGATGAAAAGAGATTTTGATGAAAAAGAAAAAGTTATGAAAGAAATTAAAGAAGCCCAAAAAGCAGGTTATATTGCTTTTGAAGTATTAGAAAAAGTACAAAAAAATTTAAATTCAGCAAAGAATTGGGGAACTTATGATTTGATTGGTGGTGATTTCTTAGGTGCTATGATGAAACATAGCCGTATTGATGAAGCACAACGTCTACTTCAAGAGTCGATATATAAATTGAATGCTTTTGAAAAAGAACTTAAAGATGTTCAAGGTTTTCATCTTGATTTGATAAATTTATCAACGTGGGATTATACTTTTGATATCTTATTTGATAATATTTTTACAGATATGTCTATTCAAAATAAAATTAATCAAAGTCTTAATCGAATTCGTCATGCTTTACATCAAGTTGAAACAACACTCCAACAGTTAAATATAGATTTACAAAATATTCATAATGAAAAAGAAATCCTGCAAAAACAAATGCAAGAAATTATAAAAAATCCAGAATAATTTTATTCAAATCAAAAAGAATAAGAAAATGTATAGATAAAAAAAATATGTTCATACTCTTTATGAGGTGAAACTATGAAAAAAATAATTGTTATTGTTTTATTAGGTATGTTATGTGTCAGTGTTCAAGCAAAAAGTGAAGATCCTAAATATAAAATCATTGCTCATTCGATGCAAGATAAAGATATTCAAGAAATGTATCATGTTAAAAGTCAATTATTAAAAGATTATAAAGAATGGGTAAAGGGTGTTGATCATAAGGAGCAGGTTTTAGTTGATCATCAAAAAGATTATCATGCGACTTTTAAACAAGGTGTTTATACGATTGTTTTAGGTGATGGAAAAGGTAAAACATTAACTGGAGATTTAAAAGTGAATTATTGTGAAAGTACAAAAGATATTGAAAAGAAATCTTTGTTATTAGGATGGTTATTTTCTTGACTCATGGCGAAATGTCATGAGTTTTTTTGTATATGATTGGAAAAATAAACATTATGTGATAAATTAGAATTATGGAGGTTTGTGTATGGAAATAACAGAAGAAGTTTTACATGGTATATTAAATGCTTATGCTTATGAAATTGTCTTTGTAGATAGAGAACATATTGTTCGCTATATGAATAAAACAGCAAAACAAAGATATGGGGAACGTGTAAAGATTGGCCAAAGTTTATTCAATTGTCATAATGAGAATTCTAGACATAAGATAGAAGAATTTCTAAAAAGAGCTGACCAAGGCGAAGATGAAATGTTTGAGTTATTGAATGGAAAAACTGGAGAAAGAGAATTCTTTGTGCCAGTGAGAAATGATAATAATGAAGTTATTGGTTATTTTGAAAGGCATGAAGCATCTTGGAATGAAGCAGAAGCAGATAAATCTATTTTTGAATATTGGAAAAATAGAAAGTAAAAAAGGGACAATGTCCCTTTTAAAATTGTACATATTGTTGCATAAAATCAATGATTGTTTTTTCACACAATTCTTGATTGACAATGAAACTTTCAGCGTGTTTAGCTCCTTCTACAATAAGTAAGTCTTTATCAGCTTGACAAGCATTATATAAATCATAAACCATATATGTAGGAACAAAATCATCTTGATCACCATGAATAAATAAAGTAGGTGTTCGAGATTTTTTTACTTGTTCTATTGTAGAAGCTTCTTTAAAACTATACCCTACTCTTTTTTTACTTAGTAATGTTGCAGTAGGAATTAACAAAGTAGATACTATCTTATGATCATGGAGTTCATGTTTAAATTCATCTAAGACACTGGTAAAACCACAATCAGAAATAATACATTTCACATCATCAGGTAAATCTTCACCACTTGCCATTAAAACAGTTGCACTTCCCATAGAAATACCATGAAGAACAATTTGTAAATCTTGATGGAAATATTTTTTCATATAATGAATCCACTGAATACAATCAAGTCGATCTAACCAACCAAATCCAATATATTTTCCTTCGCTTTCTCCATGAGCTCTATTATCAGGTAAAAGAATATGGAAACCAAGTTCATGATAAAACTTTAAATAATTTGCATATTCTCTTATGTTATAAGAACGATATCCGTGAATCGCAATTAACACTTTATCACTTTTTGAATCAGCAGGTAAAAACATAGCTTTTAATTTTAATCCATCTTGTGATGTTGTTTCCATTTGTTCAAATGTTTGTTGATTTAACCAATCAATATACTTATCTAATATTTTAGGTTCTTTTTGTTTATCCTCAGGTCTTTTTTTACAAGCAATATCAATTGCACAAATTCCAGTAAATCCAATGATTGCACCAGATAATAATGCAAGAGTTGCGGCTGTTTTCTTTTTCATGTGAATCCTTCTTTCTTAAAATTGTTTTTTTACAATTCTTATTATAACATAGAATAACCACTCACGAAATAATTCGTACCATTAACGATAGAATGATTGTGTAAAATTTTCTTTTGATATATAATATATATGAAGGATAGTTGCAGTACACAGTTTATCAAAAATAATACTTTGCATGAAGGTAAGGAAATTGAGGTGCGTAAGTACAATATATGTATTTCTACATTTATTTGCACATGATTATTGGTTGTTGGAATATTAACGAATCATTTTATTGAAGTAATAATATATGAAGCGGTCACGTTCAAGAAGTATATGAG
>CALDMQ010000013.1 GCA_937917505.1 uncultured Erysipelotrichaceae bacterium
TATGTATGAAAAAGAAATAAAAAGAAAAAAGTTTAAAAATAAAAAGAAAAACCTCTTATTTTTACGTATATATAAGTAGGAGGTAAAATAAATATGGATTATTACAAGCAAAAATTTGACTTATTAATTAGAAATTATTTTAAGGATGAGCATTGTTTTAGTGATTTTTTGAATGGTACGTATTTTCAAGGTCGACAGATAACTTCATCTTGTCATATGAAACTTTATGATGGTGAATATAGTGGACAGTTAATGAATTGTAAATATGTGAAACGTTCGCGAGATAACATCATGGTTACAAAGATAGGTAATCACGATTGTTTGATAGGTTTTGAACATCAATCATCTTATGATGAAAGTATGTTTCAAAGAGTTATGGAATATGATTATTTGTCGTATAAAAGACAGTATGAGAATTATAGGAAATCGAAACACAGAAAGAAGATTCTTGCAATCATTACATTTGTTTTATATTATGGTGAAAGGCAGTGGAAACAACCTATCAGTTACTTTGACATGATGGAAGATATACCAACACACATAAGAAAATATGTGAATGTTCATTTTTATCCAGTCATAAGAGTTGATGAATTAGATGAGAATTTGTTTCAAGAAAAGAAGAATAAACAATTGATTTTAGGTTTGAAGTATATACATAGTAAAACAAGCGAAAAGAAATCATTAATAGTTGATTATGATATATTAGAAATCTTAGCAACATTAGCAAAAAATGAAAAAACATTAGAACACATTCATGTTAATGAGAAAGGAGAAGTAGATATGTGTCAATATATTATGCAAATGAAAAGAGAGGAAAGGAATAATGGAAGATTAGAAGAAAAATGTGAAACTTTAATTCAACAACTGAAAGTTAAATTCAATTATCTATCTAAAGACACAGAAAAGATAATCTACCAAAGTGATATGGATAAACTAAATCAATTAACAATTAAGATATTCCAAGTCAATAACGAAGAAGATGTCAAAAAAATATTATCTTAATAAATTTGAACTAGCTCAAAATGGGCTGGTTCATTATTTAAGTCAGTCGAACACTTGAAATGTGCGAAATACTTTTTTGCGATGTAGGAGAAAGAAAAAGTGATTGATAATAATTAAAAAATGAATTCTTTAGTATACTCAAATATAAATGAAGGGCAACATATAATTACTATCAAAAAATGATGATATTCTAATTAGATAAACCCCGAATTGCAAGCAGAAACTGGAAATAAGGGAAAAAATTTAGTCTTTATAGAAAATCGTAATTTCAGTTACACCAATTTTAGCTAATTCATTTAAAAATACCTGTTCAGCAGGAAGATAACCAAGTAGCTTCCTTTTCTTTTGATTGATTTTATCATTATTTTCAATAGTCTTTTCCTTATCTATTGTATTGATATCAGTTCCTTTCTTTACAAAATATCTTATCAAACCATTACAGTTTTCATTAGAGGTACAATCACATGAATGATATGGTGTTCCAAAATATATCGTTGTTCGTTTTTCCTTTGTTCCTGGCTTTTTCTCCATATCTTTCCATCTTGCAAATTCACTGCCATTATCAAAGGTTAAAGATTTGAATATGTTTTTAAAATCATCACCATAAAACTTATGAAACCGTTGATCTGCATATATACTTTTTTAGATGATTTAGAAGTAATAGGGATGATATAATAAAATCTTGTCTTTTTTTTCGGTAAGAGTCAAATATGCAACATTTTGACCATCTCTTGGGCTAGTAACAAGATCACCTTCCCAGTAATCAAATTCTTCTCTTGTTTCAACACTTTCAGGTCTTTCGGTGATAGAAGTTCCTTTTTGACGTTTAGGAATATATGTTTTCCAGTTCTTTTTAGATTTTCTTCTCAACATTCTAGGTAAATCAATAGGTTTTATCGTAACTTTTCCTTCATGTATGTAATTATAGAATGTTTTCGTAGAAACAGTTTCCATATCTTTAATTTCATCACCTTCATGAAACAGAAGATAATTTATTAGATTTCATTTCATCTTCAACAAGTTTGATAAAAACGTGAGCCTTGTCAAGTTTGGAATTATTAGGGATCTTATGATTTTTAGATTTCTTCTCAAAAGCAGCCAAAGCAGAAAGCTCAGTATGCTCATTAAGATAGGTATCCAAAACAGTGATCGTTGCATCTTTAATAATAGAATAAATATTAGAGACAGAGGTACCAACAGTATCAGCAATATTTTTGATAAATTGAGTTTTACCGATATTACGGCTATGTCCAATGTTTTCAGCATTAAAACGAATGAGCTGATTAATAATATATTCATAATGATGAAATTGAAGATGTTCATTTTTGTGATATAGTAATAATGTTCATAGAAGTCCCCCCCCTTATAAAGTGTGCAAACTATATAATACGACATCTATGAACTTTTTTCATACAAAATTTTAAAAAACATGACGAGTGATTTTAAATTGATAAGAATGGCTAGCCATTCTTATCAATCTCTTAATTCCAGTTTCATTTTACAATACAAGTAATTAGATAAAATAAGAAGAATGCTTGATTTTAGTTGCAATTTTTCCATTTTTCGTGTATAACAATAGAGATATGATGTCTATCTTTAAGGAGAATAAATATGTTTAAAAGTATTAAGTATGTATTACATGAAAATTTTACAAATTTATTTAGAATTTACTCTATTTCCAAGTATGAATTATTAGCTGATATGAGAGATTCTAAGTTAGGATTATTTTGGAATTTTGCAAATCCAACTATTCAGGTCTTAACATATTGGTTTATGTTTGGGTTGGTTTTTCATAAAAAAAATGTTGGAGATATTGAGTATTTACCATGGATGTTAGGTGGAATGGTCGTATGGTTCTTCATTTCTCCATGCATTACAAATGGATGTAATGCAATTTTTTCTAAAGTGAATGTTATTACAAAAATGAAGTTTCCAGTTAGCATTTTACCTGCAACTGTTGTTTTAAAAGAGTTGTTTAATCATGCATGCTTATTATTAATTATGATGATTGTGTTTATGTTTTATGGAATATATCCTTCTTTTCATTGGCTTGGACTTATATATTATTTGATGTGTGCAATTCTTTTTGCTGTTTGTCTTTCTTTAACTACGTCAGTCTTAAATATGTTAGCAAGAGATACGAGAAAATTGATTTTAGCATGTATGAGATTGTTATTATATGTAACACCTGTATTATGGAGTGTGGATCAAATTAGTAACTATCCCTTTATTCAATTAATTATGAAGATAAATCCTATTTATTATGTAGTACAGGGATATCGTGATTGCTTTTTTTATCATTATGGTTTTCTACATTATTGGAAATCTGCAATTGCATTTTGGGTGATTACATTTTTGTTATTGGCAATAGGAAGCTACATAATGTATAAATTTAAACATAAATTTATTGATATGATTTAAGGTGGTGATTATCATGAAGCAAGAATATGCAATTGAATTTAAACATGTATCTAAAATTTATGCACTAAAGTCGAAAGATAAAAAATACTCTAATGATAAAAGATTTTATGCTTTAAAAGATATTAACTTTCAAATTCCTGTGGGTGAAGTTGTAGGAATATTGGGAACTAATGGTTCAGGAAAATCAACAATGTCCTTAGTTTTATCTGAGATTAGTGGTATTGATGAAGGGGAAATGATTGTTCGTGGAGAACAAGCTTTAATTGCGATTAATACAGGTTTAAATCAGCAATTAACTGGATTAGAAAATATTGAATTAAAAGGTGCTTTACTTGGTTTATCTAAGAAAAGAATACAAGAAATTACTGATGGCGTAATAGAATTTGCGGAGATTGGAGATTTCTTATATCAACCAGTTAAAAAATACTCTAGCGGGATGAAATCAAGATTAGGGTTTTCCATTAATTTATGCCTCAATCCTGATATTTTGATTGTAGATGAAGCTTTATCTGTTGGAGATAAAGGTTTTGCTCAAAAGTGTATTGATAAGATGAAAGAATTGAAATCCCAAGGAAAAACAATAATTTTTATTTCACACTCATTACCACAAGTTCGTGATTTCTGTGATACAGCGATGTGGATTGAAGGTGGAATGCTTAAAGAATATGGTGAAATTAATGAAGTCTGTGATCATTATGCTGAATATGTGGATTATTATAATTCACTTTCAAATGCTGAAAAGAAAAAAGAACGAGATGCTAAATTTGAAAAAAGAATAATATTGGATGAGAATCCAAATTTATTAAAAAGATTAAAAAATATTTTTCAAAAGAAATCTTAGAGATATTGACTAAAAAT
>CALDMQ010000014.1 GCA_937917505.1 uncultured Erysipelotrichaceae bacterium
TTATAAATAGATTGATGACATGGGCAATCCCATGTTTTTGTTTTAGAATTAAATTGAACAAGACATTTTAAATGTGGACAATAAGGAGAAAAATAATGGTCATTTCCTTTTTCATCACGATACAGAGCATAAAGTTTTAATCCTTCTCTCACTAACCCACCCTCTCCACATGCGATTTGATCTTTCTCTACAGTATCAAAATGATTCGACCAATAACCTCGCCTAATATGATTAACTAACTTTTGGAAATACTGTGACGCACTAGATATTGAAAAATAATGACAAGCATATAAATTTTCATAGGGATTTTCTTTATCTAAAATCAAATCAGAAATAAGTTTACCTGCCACTCGCGATAAAGTCATCCCCCATTTTTGAAATCCATATACAATAAATTCTTGACTATATTTATCTATTCTACCAATATAAGGTATCCCTCTTAATGCTATTGTATCTTGTGTAAACCAATCCTTCGCATCATGGTCTATATGTAAATGTCCATTATGCAAAGGTCTATCACTTTTTGTTAAATCAATGCATAAAGAACTATGATCCACATTTGTATCCTTACAACAATTTACAAACTCTCTTTGTTGGAAAAGTTTCATAAAATAAATACCTTTTCTTATAAATGGATATCTTGTTGCATGAATAAGATATTGACATTTCACATGATGACCATTCACTTCTAATTCAAAGATATTGTCTTTTCTTTCAAGATGTATAACCTGACTATGTTCATAGAATTGTACACCTTGACATGCTTGTCTTAATCCGTATAAATATTTCAAAGGATGGAAAATTCCTTGTTTTTCTAACCCCATTGATTCTAAGTACTGTTCATTCTTTACATAGGGAACTCTTAATGATTGAAATATTTCTTTTTGAGATTGAATATCTTTTTGAAAACTTGCATCATTTGTATAAATATAAGATGTATTATCTTGCCAATCACAATCTATATGTTCTTTATCAATGATTTCCTTCATTTCTTTTAATGCTTCATCATTAGATTTGTAATATAAATATGCTTGATGGATATCATAATTCTCTTTTATTTTCAAATAATGAAGTCCATGCAAAGCTGTTACTTTTGCGGTTGTATGTCCTGAAGTATGACTACCTATTTCATCTTTTTCAAATACCGCAACACTCATTCCACTATCCTTTAAAGCATAAGCAATAGATACACCTGCCATTCCACCACCTATAATCGCTATATCAACAGATAAATCTTTATCTAGTATTTTTTCTTTTGTATGTTTTGTTGTTTTTTGCCAATAAGATTGATTCATATATATCACCATAAAGAGTATAAACAAAAACAGGAAGTTTTAAACCTCCTGTCTAGGATTATCCAAATGATATTTTTTAGCAATATCTTTAAAATGATATTGAAGATATCTATATCTTTTATAAGCATCAGGATATGTTTTATATAATTCAACAACTCCACAAATATCATCATAAGAAATATTATACTTTTCTATCATCGCAAACAAGTTAGATAAATCATCTGGTTTAAATATTTCAAACTCATACTTTTGATTCTGATATATAATATCTAAATCAATTTGAAATGTATATTCCATGATTAGACTTCTTATAAAAGTTCCTCTACTATTCATCGAAAAAGTTACTGAATCTATTTTTGAAACGTCCATATCAATCACTTTTTCTAATTTTTCATCATAACAGATTATATGTTCTTGATTGAGTAATAAATAATGATCAATATTCACTGTATTTCGTGATAGAGAGTTCATATTTTGATGAGTATGTTCTATTTTCTTTTTTAATTCTTCTAATTCATTAATTTGTAAAACTTTTATTCTCATACATAATCTCCTATCCTTGTTTTCCTATCATATAATCTGTAATATTAATCCCATTTTTCATAGCATATAAAATATTATCTTTATCTATAATTGTACTGACTTTATCTTCTAATATATAAGCAATATATCTTGAATCATCATCTAAAATCATAGGCCAGAAGAAATAGAATTTTTGTTCATCTTTAAATACAAATCTAAAATCAACAATATAAACTTCATAAGCAATAGGAGAGCCCAATTTCATAAATCTTTTTGAAGGTAATAATTCAACCGATTGAATATCTTCATATCGATAAAACTTCATATGTTTCTCTGGTTTGTCAAATAAAACATCAAAGAAATAAATTAAATTCTTTTTCAAACCTTTAAACTCATAATAACGAATACCATCTCTTAAAAACTCTACTGATTGATCCAACGAATTATCAATCATAGCAGATGCTGTACTTCTCGTAGCTAAACCTATAACCAATAAAAACATCAATATATCAACAATAATAAATAAAATAAAAGCTGTTAATTCACTTACAGAAACAACTTTAAAAAACCACATAAAAACTCCACCAACTAAGAAAGTAGATAATAATAAACCATAAATAACTTGTCTTTTTGCCCAAGCTTTTGTCAAACGTCTACCTAATGAAATTGTGTTAGTTGTTTTGTTAATGCCAAAATAAGATTTCTTTGTTTTTGTATCAATTTCTTCTAATGCTGGGATAATAGGTAATTCACTGTTTTTGAACTTTTTCACTTTATCATGCACTTCTTTTAGTCCTTCAATTTGATGCTCTAAATTAATATCATTGACCTTTAAACATTCATCAAATGATAGCTGTCCATTCATAATACCTTTAACATCATCAATTGATATGTTGAGATTTCTTAGAAACTTCACTAAGTGTAAAACTTGCACATCTTCTTTTGAATAACTACGATATCCGTTTTCATCCTTTTGAGGCTTGACAAATCCCTCTTTTTCATAATAACGAATGGTATGCTTAGTCAAGCCTAATTCTTGTTCTAATTCTTTTGTTCTCATAAATCTTCCCTTCTTTCTAATCCCAACATACACTATAGAGTCGCTCTACAGTCAACAACTTTTTTTAAATCTATTCATTTTTTGTATATTTCTTTCTAAAGAAACGAAGAAATGTGATTTTGACGATTGATCAAACTTGATTAAATATAAACTAAGTACAAATCCACCCACCATTGCAACTAACATATCTGTCATAGAATCATGAACACCTGTCGCATAATGACGAATAGCATCGTAGTTGAAAAAGACAAGCAAAGCATATTCATACAATTCCCATAGTAATGCAACCATAGCATTCATTGCATTAATAAATAAAAACATCAAACTTTTTCTATGATCATCTCTTAAATAATATTTATAGATAATATAGATGACCTCACTAATTACGACACCACTTGCACAATGGGTAAACTTATCAAAGTAAGGTGTAGAATAACCACCTAAACAACTCCCTATTAAACTAGCAAAGTATACAAAGACAAGATTTAAAATATAGACTTCATAAGGAACTTTGATTTTTAATAATTTAACAATAGCAGGAACAATAAAAGGTGTTACTCCCGCAACAAATGTCATTCCTAAATAATGATTATTGATATTTTTATAAAATGCATATCCTAATGTGAGTATGTAAATAACGATACATAAATAATAAACGATTTTTAACTTTTCTTTTTTCATAAGCCACCTCTATCCTCATTTTAGCACTTATACTATGTTTCTAAAACAAAGAATAAATAGAATTGTTAAAAGAAATAATAGAAAGCAGTTATACCTTAAATTTATTGACTAATGCATAACTACCACCACTACATTGTTTCATAAAACAATCATATAGTATAAAGCAATTATTTTATCCATAATAAAACACTTCAAAATCGAAGTGTTTTATTTGTTATCGGCAGGAAATAAAATCCCCGCTTTTCTTCTTGCAATCGTTTGAATTTCTGTCACAATCATACTATGCTCTAATCTTTCATAACATTGTTTATAATCTTGTGTTTGATACATAGTTTCAAAAGCAGTAAATTCTTCATACATACGATGAACCTCCCTGTTCACATTCACTGTTTGATTTGTTCCATCATTCATATACACATCAAATGTATCTAAAGTACTTACTGGTGTCTCGATATGAATACATCCTTGATCACCTTGTATATTATTTGATAGAGGTGCTTTACAATCTTTTGAACCAATGCATACACATTTAAATGTTTCATAATCTATAATCAAAACACCTGATGTATCAATATTTTTTTGAACATTTGGATAATAATGAACATCATGTGGTTTTCCAAATAATCCTACAACAAAGTGAATATTATAAATATTCAAATCCATCAATGCACCTCCTGATTTTGTATAATCAAAAGCAGGTAAGATATTATCTTCTTTAAAAGCA
>CALDMQ010000015.1 GCA_937917505.1 uncultured Erysipelotrichaceae bacterium
GTGGTGATAAAAATGATAAAGGAATTTCAAGAATTATTAAAAGAAAAGAAAATTAATTATTATATTGTGCCTACAGATGATGATCATCAATCTGAAACAGTAGGAGAGCATTATCAAGCAAGAGCCTATTTAAGCGGTTTTACTGGAAGTGCAGGGACTTTAATTGTTACACAAGATAGTGCTTATTTATGGACAGATGGGCGTTATTTTATTCAGGCTGCTAAAGAACTTAAAGATGGTATTGAACTTATGAAGATGCGTCAAAAAGGTGTTCCAACTATTTTAGAATTTTTAAAAGAACATGTGCAAGATCATGATGTGATTGCCTTTGATGGTGAAACAATGACTTGTCAGTTTGTCTTAAGTTTAGAAAAAGAATTAGATGTTGAGTATGATATTCAATGTGTAAACTTGATAAAGGATTTCTGGACAACACAACCTGCTCGTTCACATGAAAAAGCTTATATCTATGATGTGAAATACAATGGTGCATATCCACATGAGAAAATTGAAGTGATTCAAGAATATATGAGAGAAAATAATTGTCAATCACATATCATAGCATCTTTAGATGATATTGCTTGGACAATGAATTTAAGAGGAAATGATATTCCATGTTCCCCAACAGCTTTAGCCTTTGCTTTAATTACACTTAATGAAAGTTATTTATATTTACAAGTTGGAACTTATGATCAAGAACTTGTAGATGCGTATAAAAAAGAAAATGTTGTGATTAAAGATTATGCAGATATTTATGAAGATGTGAAAAACTTAACTGGGCGTGTTTTGATTGATACAGCTAACATGAATTATCAATTATTTAACAATATCTCATGTGATATTGTTGAGGGGATGAATCCTTCACAAGCTTTTAAAGCAATTAAAAACGAAGTAGAAATTGAAAATATAAAAAATTCACACTTAAAAGATGGTGTGGCTATGACAAAATTTATGTATTGGTTAAAGACAAATTATGGTCATATACCAATGAATGAAGTGTCAGTTTCAGATAAAGTCTTAGCTTTTAGAGAAGAACAAGATCTTTTTAAAGGTCCAAGTTTTACAACAATCTGTGCATGGCAAGAAAATGCAGCTTTAATGCACTATCATGCTACGAAAGATAATCATGCGACTATTGAGGGTGATGGATTGTTATTAATTGATAGTGGCGGACAATACTTAGACGGAACAACTGATATTACAAGAACATATGCATTAGGTGAAGTGAGTGATATTCAAAAGAAACATTTTACAATGGTTTTACAAGGTATGTTAGCACTTCAAGAGGCATCGTTCTTACATGGATGTACAGGGCAAAACTTAGATATTCTTGCAAGACAACCGATGTGGGCAGAGGATATTGATTATCAATGTGGAACTGGTCATGGTATTGGACATTTCTTAAATGTGCATGAAGGTCCTCATGGTATTCGTCCAATTATTCGTGATATGAAAGAAGCGACTGTTTTTGAAGCAGGTATGATTGTGACAAATGAACCAGGTATTTATTTAGAAAATCAATATGGTATTCGTATTGAAAATGAATTGTTATGTGTAGAAGGTCAAGAAAATGAGTATGGACAATTTTTACACTTTGATGCTATCACTTATGTACCTATTGATTTAGATGCAGTAGATGTTGATATGTTAACTTATAAAGAAAAACAATGGTTAAATCATTATCATCGTCATGTTTATGAAAAAGTATCTCCATTCTTAAATGAAGAAGAAAAGACATGGTTAAAAGAATATACACGTGAAATTTAAGCAGGTTATCCTGCTTTTTTTGTAAAGATTTGTTATAATGGGAAAAGGTGATATACATATGAAAATATATAAGAAAAATGATGAAATATCTTATACTTTAGGAGTGTTTCCAACAATTGAGTTATTAAAAACAAGACCACAAGATGTTTTAAGAGTTGTGGTTCATTCTTCAATAGAACAAAACAAAGGTTATCCTTTAATACAAGAGCTTTGTGAACAATCACATATTCATATAGATGTGCATGATAAAACAATAGAAAAGCTTAGTCCTAAAAATAATTGTTTTGCGATTGGTGTTTTTAAGAAATATCAATGTGATTTACAAGAGAATAATCATGTTGTATTAGTGAATCCTATGGATATGGGGAATATGGGAACAATGATGCGTACGATGCTAGGATTTGGGTATCGTCATTTGGTGATTATAAGACCAGCTGTGGATATTTTTGATCCTAAGGTAATCCGTGCGTCTATGGGTGCTATTTTCCACTTAAATGTACGTTATTATGATGATTTTGAATCTTATTATCAAGAGTATTCTCATCATGCTTTTTATCCGTTTATGTTAAAGGGTGCTAAAAATATTCATAGTGTTACTTCTGCAAAGCCATATTCGTTGGTATTTGGTAATGAAAGTAGCGGATTGTCTGATGAGTATTTGAATTATGGTCAAAGTGTTTTTATTCCTCATAGTGAGGATATTGATTCATTGAATTTATCTATGGCTTTAGGTATTGCCTTGTTTCATTTTTCAAAAGAAGAATTTAATAAAAAAGAAGTATTAAGAGAAGATGTATGATTTTGATAATGTGATTGATAAAATTATCACGAATGACAAAATATACAGGAAAGCATAAATATAAAAAAGAGGCTAAAAAATGTCGGATAAAATTGATGATATGAAATACAAAATCATTGGTTAATCTGAAGATGGTATGATAAGACAATTATATTGAAATTTAGCTATTGGTTTAAACGAAGTTGACGGTTTAAAACCATCATGCTATTTTACAGATTCGGTTAAAGAAAATGTTAGAGGAAAATATACATATCAATAAGCCTGTAATCTTGTACGGGAACATTATAATTCTTTATCAAGAATTCATTTCAAATTATTCAAAGATATATTAGATACTGCAAGGCAATACAAAAATCAATATCTAGCAAAAGATGAACAAACTCTCAATGGTTTATCGGCTGTTTATGGAGATTATCATGATATTCAAGATGATTTAGAAGATATTATTGATGTAATGAAAAAACTTAATTTCAGAAAATTGGATAAGGAAGATAAAGTTCAAAAGATAGCACATTTGACTTTTCAACTTTGGCAAGTGCATCCTTTCAGTAAGGGGAATACAAAAACTATATCAGTATTTATTGGTAAGCATTTAAGAAAACTTGGGGATAATGATTGCTTGATTAAATTTTTTGAAAATTTGATGTATAACGAAAATAATATATGAGATATTCGAGATACAGTTGTGAAAGAAGCTTTTATATATAGAAAAGAAGTACTGTATTTGGTTTGAGTGGATATGAGAACTTTAGGTATGGATAAAGATGAGTTAGAATATTTTATGTCGCTTGTCCTAGAAGGATTTTAAAAAAATGTTGGAACAATTGGAAAAAAGTTATTAAGAATAAAAAAGAAAAAATATGAATAATTATGGAAATATTTTGTATTTTAGTGTATGATAAGTATGTAAAAAAATGAAAAGGAGAAATGAAGAAATGGGATTAGTTTCAGCTAAAGAAATGCTTGATAAAGCAAAAGCAGGTCACTATGCTGTTGGTCAATTTAATATCAACAACTTAGAATGGACTAAATCAATTTTATTAACTGCAGAAGAATTAAAAGCACCAGTTATTTTAGGGGTTTCTGAAGGAGCTGCAAAATATATGACTGGATTTAAAACAGTTTCTGCAATGGTAAGTGCAATGGTTGATTCTTTAGGAATCACTGTACCAGTTGCATTACACTTAGATCATGGTAGCTATGATGGAGCAAAAGCTGCATTAGAAGCTGGGTTCTCATCAATTATGTTTGATGGTTCTCACTATGGAATTGAAGAAAATATTGAAAAAACAAAAGAAATGGTAGAATTATGCCATGCTAAAGGTGTATCAGTTGAAGCAGAAGTTGGTTCAATTGGTGGAGAAGAAGATGGTGTCGTAGGAGCTGGTGAAGTTGCTGATCCTAAAGAATGTAAAATGATTGCTGATTTAGGTGTAGACTTCTTAGCTGCTGGTATTGGAAATATCCATGGTAAATATCCAGAAAACTGGGCAGGATTAGATTTCAATGCATTAGATGCTATCCAACAAGAAACAGGAGCATTACCATTAGTATTACATGGTGGTACTGGAATTCCTGCTGAAATGATTAAAAAAGCAATTGAATTAGGAGTTTCAAAAATTAACGTTAATACTGAATGTCAATTATACTTCCAAGAAGCTACTCGTAAATATATTGAAGCTGGTAAAGATTTAGAAGGTAAAGGATTTGACCCACGTAAATTATTAGCTCCTGGTGCAGAAGCTATTAAAACTTGTGTTAAAGAAAAAATGGAATTATTCGGTTGTATCGGTAAAGCTTAATGATGCTTAAGGGGTTCTGAAGAACTCCTTTTTTGTTGGAAAATATCTTTTATTGCCGAGGCAATATTTGACAAAGTATTTGAAGCTCTTAATAAGAATTGATATAATGAATGATAAAGGTGAGTGGAACTATGGATATTTATTATGAAGTTGTAGGCGAAGGATTTCCAATTATATGTTTACATGGAAATGGGGAAGATCATCATATTTTTGATGATTTAAAAGAACGCTTATCATTGACATATCAATTGATTTTAATTGATTCAAGATATCATGGGAAGTCAATATGTCAAGGTGAATTATCATATGAACAGATGGTTGAAGATGTGAAGAAGGTTGTAGATGAACTTCATATGACTGCTTATGATGTAATTGGATTTAGTGATGGTGCAATTGTTTCATTACTTTTAGGCATGCAAGATCAACGCTTGAAACATATTGTATCAATAGGAGCAAATACGAAACCTCAAATGATAAAACCGTTTTACCGATATACATTTCTTCTACAAAGAATTTTCTTATCTGTTTTTGCTTTGTATAATCCTCAAGCGAAAAAGCAATTGAAATTTTATCAACTCATGCTAAAAGAACCACATATTGAATATGATGATTTACAAAAAATCACAGCACCTACATTAGTTTTAGCTGGTGAAATGGATATGATTCAAGAAAAAGATACACAAATGATTGGTGAATCTATTAAATACAGTGTTGTAAAAATAATAAAAGGTGGTAATCATTTCTTATTAAGAGATTATTTTCTAAAAACATTTAAAGAAATAGAACTTTTTTTAGCTATTTGTCATAAGGAGGGATAGTCATGGTATGCTCAGTAAGAAATATCACAATTGGTGAAGGGAAACCTAAAATTTGTATACCTATTGTAGAAAACAATCAAGAAGATATGATTCAAAGTGCTATATCATTGCCAAAAGATTTGTATGACTTGGTAGAAATCAGAATTGATTATTTTTTAAATCTTAAAGATGATGAAAAACGTTTAGAACTTCTTACTTCTTTAAGAGATGTTTTAGAATGCCCGATTCTTTTGACTTGCAGAACAAAACAAGAGGGTGGAGAGGTTGAGTTAACCGATGAAGAGTATATACATATATTAAAAACTGCTATAAATAGTCAATGTATAGATCTAATTGATATTGAATTATCAAGAGGAAATCTAGTGCTTTATCAACTTATAGAATATGCTCACCAACATCATATTTTTGTTGTGGTATCAAAGCATGATTTTGAAAAAACACCTTCTCAATTAGAAATTCAAGAAACTTTAGAAAAAATGGAAATTATGGGTGGAGATATTTTAAAAGTAGCTTATATGCCATATAATAAACAAGATGTCTTAACACTTATGAATATAACAATGTCATTATCGTCTAAACTTCATAAACCACTTGTGACTATATCTATGGGAGAATTAGGGAAGATTACAAGAGTTTGTGGAGAATTAATAGGTTCTTCTATAACATTTGCTAGTGCTAAAAAAGTGTCTGCACCAGGACAAATGAGTGCTTCACGTATACATATGTTATTGGAGGCGATACACCATGATTGATATGATCAAAGCAAAAATTGCTTTTGCAAATTATGTAGCTCATTATGATGCTCATGTTCCCTCTATTAAACTAAAAATTGTGCATACTTATGAGGTAATAAAATGTAGTGATTATTTATGTGATTATCTAGGATTAAATGAAGAAGATAAACAACTTGCAGGGCTTATCGCTTTATTGCATGACATTGGACGTTTTGAACAATGGAAACAATATCAAAGTTTTGCAGATCATAAAACAGTAGATCATGCTTTGTTTTCAAGTGAATTATTATTTAAACAAGGGTTGATTAGAGAATTTGTTGAGGATAGACAATATGATATAATCATTAAGTATGCAATTGAACAACATAATAAATATCATATTGATGATGGTTTTGATGATAGAACATTATTATTTATTCATTTAATTAGAGATGCAGATAAGTTAGATAATTTTAGAGTGAAAGAAACAGAGAAGATTGAAGATATATTATTTGCGACTACTGAAGATGTTAATGCATCTTTGATTTCACCTCTTGTTTATGAACAAATGGCTCATCAAGAATTGGTTTATGCACCCAATCGCCAAACTTTATTAGATATGTGGTTATCTTATATTGCATTTATTTATGATTTACATTTTGATGTGAGTTTACATTATATTAAAGATCAAC
>CALDMQ010000016.1 GCA_937917505.1 uncultured Erysipelotrichaceae bacterium
TTTATAGTGCAGATAAAAGTCAAAATGTTTGTCCAAGTATACATGTGTATAATTCTATTGTTTGTGCAATTGCTTTAATAAGACATCCACATTTTAAAAATTCAAAAGGAATGAAAGTCTTTGCGATTGTATCGGCTGTTATGATTACATTATCAACAATGTTTGTGAAGCAACATTCTATTATTGATGCTATAGCGGCTGGAATACTTGCGATTGTTCTTTATTTCGTTATTTATAAAATTGATTACAAGAAGTCAAGAGCCTAAAAGTTCTTGGCTTTTTTGAATAGAATAAAATAAAATGATAACATTGATTGTATCATTTGTTTATTTATGATTAAATATGTAAGCAAAGAAGGTGATGGCATGGAAAAGAGTTTGATTTCGCGTGTATTAGAAATAGATCCTGCAGCTAGAAATAGAATAAATGTTATTTTGAATTATCCTGGTGTTCATGCGATGTTTTTCTTTAGAATCAATCATTTCTTATGGAATATACATCTTAAAATTCTTGCAAGGTTTCTAAGCCAAATTGCACGTTTTTTTACAGGTATTGAAATTCATCCAGGTGCGACGATTGGAAAACGCTTCTTTATTGATCATGGTATGGGTGTTGTTATTGGTGAAACAACAATCATTGGTGATGATTGTATCTTATATCAAGGAGTAACTCTTGGTGGAGTGGGTACAGGTGAGCATAAAGTGAAAAGACATCCGACTTTGCAAAATAATGTGATGATTTTTGCAGGAGCAAAAATTATAGGAGATGTTACTGTTGGGGAGAATAGTATTGTAGGAGCTTCTTCTGTTGTATTAAAAGATGTTCCGCCCAATTGTACAGTTATTGGAATTCCGGGAAGAATAGTTAAGGAGAATGGACAGCGTGTTGATGAAAAATTATAAAATGATATTTTCTTGGGGAGCATTACTTGTTTATTTATTATTATTTTCTCAAGGGGTTTTTCAAGGGTTAGATACTTTTGCCTACAACTTTATATCGTCTTTTCGTCATGAAACTTTGACACCTTTGATGATTGGAATAACATCACTTGGTGCATGGTATAGCATGGTCATTATTGCGGTGATTATTCTTTTGATAGATAAGAGAAAAGGCTTGATTATGTCAGCGAATATGATATTTATAACCATTTTAAATTATTTGATAAAAATCACAGTCATGCGACCAAGACCTTTTGTTGAACATCTTGTTCGAGAAACAAGTTTTAGTTTTCCAAGTGGACATTCAATGGTATCATTTGCAGTCTTTGGATTGATTGCTTATTATTTATATCCTAAGCATAAGTTTTTATCGTATGCAGTTATGATATTACCAATATTTATAGGACTTACACGCATTTATTTAGGTGTACACTATGCAACTGATGTGATAGGTGGATTTTTATTTTCATTTGCTTGGTTGTGTACAATGATTCCTCTTTTAAAGAAGAATAATAGCCTTCCTATTTCATAAAATGAAGTAGGAGGTTTTTTTATGAATAAAATTATGGATATTCAAATTGCTTTATACCATTATCGTTTAGGGTTAGTGGAAAGAGAAGATCATTTATTTAGTTTAGTTGATTTGAATACAGGTGAATGGTATGAGAAGATGACAATATATTACATTCAGAGGTTACTTGCTAGTTGGAATATGCATAGTTCTGTTGAAATTCAAACATAACCATGATAGAATAATTTGTGTTATTTAAAACATGAAATAATAATATTTATTCATCTTTCAACTTTTCTGTCTATAGTTAAATGGATATAACAAGTCCTTCCTAAGGGGGTAATCCCTTTTCATTAGCAAAATTCCTATAAAGTTTAATACATGTCCTCGTAGCACAAAGGATAATGCAACTGCCTCCTAAGCAGTAGAGTGATGGTTCGAGTCCATTCGAGGACGCCAATTTTGTTGATAAATAGGTCTTTTTCTTATCTATTGAGCTATTTTTATAAGACAGCTTAGATATTGATTTATTAAATTAAATTCATATCTATTTACGAAGCAATCGGTTAAACTACTGATTGTTTCTTTATTGAATTCGAACTTTTTTGCCCTATTTTTGCTAATGAAAATGGGGTTTTTGCTAATTTGAAAATTAGCAAGCTTATTTAAATAAAAGAAAACACTTACTTCTTTTGAGTTATTAACCCAGTGAAATAAGTGCTTTTTTTATTTACTTTAAGGCTTCTACTAATTGTGACGTCAACTCTGGATTTGATTTTAATGCATCAACTAATGAGTCAACATCAATCTCAGTAGCTTTAATTTCTTGATAATCCACACCATTACCAGAATTCTT
>CALDMQ010000017.1 GCA_937917505.1 uncultured Erysipelotrichaceae bacterium
TAATATCAATACAGCTTCACCATCTTTATTACAATATGTTTCAGGATTATCTATGAGACTTGCTAAAAATATTGTTCAATATCGTGAAGACAATGGAAAATTCACATCTCGTGAACAAATTAAAAATGTTAATAAATTAGGAAACAAAACATATGAACAAGCTGTCGGATTCTTGCGTATTTTATCAGGAAATGAAATCTTAGATGAAACAAGTATTCACCCAGATAATTATCAAGATGCATTAAAATTATTAAATTATCTTCATTTAACAAAAGAAGAAATTGGGACAAAACAAGCTCAAGATATTGTAAAACAAACATCTGTTCAAGATGCATTAGGTATGGATCATTTCTTGATAGAAGATTCATTAGATGCTTTTGTATCACCACATAGAACTCCTAGAGATGAATATAATACCCCTGTATTAAGACAAGATGTTTTACATATCGAAGATTTAAGAGTCGGTATGAAACTTCAAGGTGTTGTCAGAAATGTGGTGGATTTTGGAGCTTTTGTGGATATTGGACTAAAGAATGATGGACTTGTGCATATTTCTAAAATGTCTGAAAAGAAAGTTCAACATGCATTAGATGTTTGTCATGTTGGAGATATTTTAGATGTCTATGTTTATGATGTTGATTTGAATAAAAAGAGAGTCGCATTATCATTATTGGAGGTATAAATATGGAGTTGATTTGGTATCCAAAGTGTAGTACATGCCAAAAAGCTTATAAACATTTAAAAGAATTAGGTATTGACGTCACATTAAGACATATTGTAGAAGAAACACCTATTGTGGAAGAACTTCAAACTTTTATTGAAAACTATGATCAAGGTATCAAACCTTTCTTTAATACATCGGGTAAAGTTTATAAAGAACTTGGTTTAAAAGATAAGGTTAAAGATATGAGTGTTGAAGAAGCTTGTGAATTGCTTGCAAGTAATGGAATGCTTATTAAAAGACCATTGCTGATTGCTGGTAATCAAGTGGTTGTAGGTTATAAAAAAGAACAATATGATGCACTAAAAGGATAGAACATCCTTTTTTTTGCATTTAAAAGCCTTTTATTGCATCTTGTCTTAGAATAATAGTTAAATGAATAAGATTTTGTTATAGTTGAGACAGGAAGGAGGAACTAATGAAAGTTAAAATTTTAGAAAATCAGTCTTTAAATGATGTTCATATTACGATTGAATGCCCCATTTATAATCAAGATATTAAAAATATCATTCATTTGTTAAAGCAAGAAAAAAAGACAATTTTATGTCAGAAAGATAAGTCTTTTTATCAAATTGCTATATCAGATATCTATTACATAGAATCTTTGGATGATAAAACATTTGTCTATTTAAAAGATGATATTTATCAAACTTCATTAAGATTATATGAATTAGAAGAACTACTTAAAGAACATCATATTATTAGAATTAGTAAGTCATGTTTATTGAATATCAAATATTTAAAAAGTGTACGTGTTTTTATTTATGGAAAATATGAGGCTACACTCATGAATCAGGAAAAGTTGATTATTAGTCGTAAGTATATGCCGGCTTTTAAAAAGGAATTTGGAATATAGGAGGGTTATTATGAAAAAAATGAAGTATTTTGCTTTGATTTTATGTGTCTCATTTACATCAGTAATTATGTTCAATACGATGTTAATATCTACTGTGAGTTTATCTGTCGCAAATATTAAGATTATTTTTATGGTTTGTAGTCTTATTTCTTTGTTATGTGTGGTCATGGATCAAATACCAATTATTAAAGATTATCCAATGATTTGTTCTTTTATTATTGTTATAAGCATAGCAATGGGATTTCAATACCTTTATGATTCTACAGTATTAACTCATTCTTTTGTTTATTATATATTGATCTTGATAGGAACATATCTTATTGTATGGGGTTGTATTTATATTAATGATTATAAAGATATTCAAAAATTAAATCAGAAACTTAAAGATGGACATTAATGATATCGTTATAGGCTGTTGACAAGGTATAAACCAAAAAGTCGACAGCCTAGAATTGTTTATTCACATAATTAGTTTTTGAGAAGAAGTTTGTATTAAAATAAAGTGTTTTAATTCTTTTGAATATTTTATTTATATAATAAAAAATACGATACTCTTTGTATTTAGTACATTTTATGATTTGTACAGTCTACTTTTGAGAATCGTATTAATGATGTTTATCTGTTTTAATCTTGTTTTAAGTGTTCTATATCAATATATTGAGGAATACCGTTCTCGTATGTTAATGCGACTTCACCTTGAATTAAAGGATTTAAATAATCATACAGTTCTTGTGTAATATCATTGTGTTCTTTGTTAATCCATTCAACTGGAATACGTTGTTCAAGATTTGCAATATCACTAACATTCTTATAATCACATTCGATTGTGTATGGTGATTGGTTTGTACGGTTAAAAATCATCATAACGCCTGTTTGTCCATTTATTGATGTTTTGACAGCACAACGACCTATTTCAAAAGATTCATCTAAATCCACACGAGAAGCAATATGCATTGCACAACGTTGCAAAACATTAAGTTCAATACTTCTGACTTTACATTTAAATTCTTGGTAAACCATTGATTCTAAAACTTTACCAGTACCAGAATGTAAAATGTGTCCAAAAGCATCACGTTTTGCATATTTTGAATCAGAATCTAAGAATTCTCCATTTTCAGTCTTTATACCTTCACTTACGGCAATAATAACGCTTCTTTTACGTTTAAAAACTTCTCTAATATCATTTAAGAAATCCTCTTTTACAAATGGAACTTCTGGCAGGTAAATTAAATCTGGAGCATCACTATATTGAGTTCTTGCAAGAGCACTTGCAGCAGTTAACCATCCCGCATTTCTTCCCATGATTTCAACAATTGTAACAGCATTTAATTTATAGATAGAACTATCATAAGCAATTTCTAGCATTGAAGTTGCTACATATTTTGCAGCAGAACCAAATCCTGGTGTATGATCAGTTCCCATCAAATCGTTATCAATTGTTTTAGGAATACCTATAAATCTGATTGGAGAATTGATTGTTTGAGCATAGTTTGATAATTTATCAACTGTATCCATAGAATCATTTCCACCAATATAATAGAAATCAGTAATGTCTAATTTATCAAATATTGCAAACAATTTATCATAAGTTTCACTATCTTCAATATATGTAGGTAACTTATAACGGCAAGATCCTAAATACATTGCAGGTGAGTGTTTTAAATTTGAAATATTTTGTTTATCTTGAAAAGTTTCTAATAAATCAAAATATTTTTCTTCTAATAAACCTTTGATTCCATTAATCATTCCATAGACATGCTCAAATTGATTTGTGTCTATACATTCAGCAATAATTCCTGCTAATGATGCGTTAATAGCAGCTGTAGGGCCACCAGATTGTCCAATAAAACAGTTTCTTTTTTTCATTGTTTAACTCCTTTTTTGTATTCTTTTTTATTTTATCATTTTTTATTGTTTAAAAAAAGAAAAAAAGATTTTCTTTTGTAGGAATTTTGTGATAAAAAAGAAAAAGTTAAAAAAGATAAGAAACAATGTGAAAAAATTATTATTAGGAAATAAAATGAAAGCTATGGAAATTTAATCAGAAGGATAGTATAATAGTTAAAGTATAGGAGGAAAGAAAGTTATGTCAAAAACTTATTTATCAATGGATGGTAATACAGCAGCTGCTCATGTTGCGTACGCATTTAGTGAAGTTGCAAGTATTTATCCAATTACACCTTCTTCTCCAATGGCAGAAAATGCTGAAAACTGGGCTGCTCAAGGGAAGAAAAATATTTTTGGTTCAGCTGTGAATGTTGTAGAAATGCAATCTGAAGCAGGAGCTGCTGGTGCTGTTCATGGAGCATTACAAGGTGGTGCCTTAGCAACAACATTTACTGCATCTCAAGGTTTATTATTAATGATTCCTAATCTTTATAAAATTCAAGGTGAATTATTACCAGGTGTATTCCATGTTGCTGCTAGAGCTTTAGCAACACGTTCATTGAATATCTTTGGTGATCATCAAGATGTTTATGCATGCCGTCAAATTGGTATGCCAATGTTATGTTCTCATAGTGTTCAAGAAGTTATGGATTTAGGTGGTATTGCTCACTTGACAGCAATCAAAGGAAGCGTACCAGTGATTCATTTCTTTGATGGGTTTAGAACTTCTCATGAAATTCAAAAAGTAGAAGTCATGGATTATGATGTATTAGAAAGCTTATTAGATAAAGAAGCATTAAAGAGATTTAAAGCTAATGCATTAAATCCACATACAAATCCTATTGAACGTGGTGGGGCTGAAAACGATGATATCTACTTCCAAGGTAGAGAAGCACAAAACAAACATTATGAAGCTGTCACTGAAATTGTTGCTGATTACATGAAAAAGATTTCTGATATTACAGGAAGACATTATGCTCCATTTACATATTATGGAGATCCAGAAGCAGAAAGAATTATTATTGCTATGGGTTCTGTAACAGAAACAATTAAAGAAACAATTGATGAAATGAGAAAGAGTGGAGAAAAAGTTGGTTTAATTAAAGTACACTTATATCGTCCATTCTCTCCAAAATATTTATTAGATGTTTTACCTGAAACAGTGAAAAAAGTTGCTGTGTTAGATAGAACAAAAGAAATGGGAGCTACTGGTGAACCATTATACTTAGATGTTGTAAGTGTCTTAAAAGATAAAGATATGACTATTGTTGGTGGACGTTATGGTATGGGTTCTAAAGATACAACTCCACGTCAAATTAAAGCTGTCTATGATCATTTAGTAAATGATGATCCTTTTACATCATTTACTATTGGTATTAATGATGATGTAACTCATTTATCATTAAAAGAAGATGAAAACTTTAGTGTAGATGCTGATTATACTGCATGCTTATTCTATGGTCTAGGATCTGATGGTACTGTATCAGCAAATAAATCTTCTATTAAGATTATTGGTGATCATACTGATTTATATTCACAAGCATATTTTGCATATGACAGTAAAAAAGCTGGTGGAGCAACACGTTCTAACTTAAGATTTGGACATACTCCAATTAGAGCTACTTATTATGTAAATAATGCTGACTTTATTTCTTGTTCATTAGATAACTATTGCTTAAAATATGATATGTTAAAGAACCTTAAAAATGGTGGAACATTCTTATTAAATACTGAATTTAATGAAACAGAAATTATTGATTATTTACCAAATAAATTAAAGAAACAATTAGCACAAAAAGAAGCAAAATTCTATATTATTAATGCAAACAAGATTGCTAATGAAATTGGTATGGGTAGACGTACAAATACTATTTTACAATCAGCATTCTTTGCATTAAATCCGCAAATTTTACCAATTGATAAAGCGGTTGAATATATGAAATTAATGGCTAAGAAAACTTATGGTAAAAAAGGTGATGCAATTGTTGAATTAAATTACAAAGCTATTGATGCTGGTAAAGATGCAATCGTTGAAGTTGCTGTTGATTCTGCATGGGCTGATTTAACAGTGAATGAAACACGTGAACGTACTGGTGATGATCACTTCGATAATTTTGTGTCTGTTATCAATGCATTAGATGGATATGATTTACCTGTATCTGCATTCATGGATAAATTAGATGGATCTATGCAATCAGGGGTTGCTATTAAAGAAAAACGTGCAATTGCTACTGAAGTTCCTCGTTGGGAAAAAGACAATTGTATCCAATGTAATAACTGTGTAATGGTTTGTCCTCATGCTACAATTCGTGCATTCTTAATTGATGAAGATGAAATGAAGGCATTACCAGAAGATATTTCTAATGATGTTTTAAAACCAATTGGAAGAAATGTTGATGGATTAGTATATCGTGTTCAAGTTTCACCAGACAACTGTGTTGGTTGTGGTTTATGTGTTACTGAATGTCCAGGTAAGGGTGGTCAAAAAGCCTTAACTATGGTGCCAGTTAAAGAAGAATTAGAACATGCTTCTTTAGCTGATCATATCTATTCTAAAGTTTCTTATAAAGCAGATCGTTATCCAACTACAACTGTTAAAGGTGTAGGATTCATGCGTCCATACTTTGAAGTATCTGGAGCATGTGGTGGTTGTGGTGAAACTCCATATTATCGTTTAGCATCTCAATTATTTGGTGCTGATATGAGAATTGCTAATGCAACTGGATGTAGTTCAATCTATACTGGTTCAACACCATCTACTCCATGTACTATAGATGAAAATGGACAAGGACCTGCATGGGCTAACTCATTATTTGAAGACAATGCTGAATATGGATTCGGTATGAAATTAGCTGAAAACTATATGGCTAAACATATCTTA
>CALDMQ010000018.1 GCA_937917505.1 uncultured Erysipelotrichaceae bacterium
AAAGAAATTATGATAAGCTTCTTGTCTGACTTTTGGATCTTTGTTTTTTAAAAATTCTGTTAATGTTGCACTATTTAAGAATTTTTCTTCTCCATTAACATGAACTGGTTCATAGTCTAAACGAAGAGCATCGAAAACTTGTGATGAAACATCAGAAATAGTTGTTGTTTTAGAAATCAGTGTTTCTAATTCTTGTGACAAGGTATGTGTCTTTTGTCTTAAAATTTCATTGATGGTATAACGATAATCTTCTAAACGTTCATCTTTTAAATATGCTTGAACAACATCGCTTTTTTCTACCATGATGACATTATAGAAATCAAGTGCTGATGTGACTTGGTCATAGAATGATAAAATAGATGCAAACATTGTTTGATATTCTTGATTATTAGGTTCAACATCACAATTTAAATGTGCATAACAATGTAATTTTTGTATATATCTTCCTAACATAACATAGTATTCATGGAATTTGATAAATGTATCAATATTTGTTAAGAAAGACTCTTTTAAATCAATAATATCTTTTAATAAAACCTTAGCTTTATTTAAATCATCATAAAATTGTTGGTTATTTTGATAGATAAGGGATAAATCCCATTTATCTTTCTCTTGTATATCTTCTCTTTTCATAGTTATCCTCCTTATGTTAATTCTATGATAGAGTTTTGTATTTCATTTGTCAATGCACTGAAAATAGAATCATTGTGATCATTTGGTAAGACAGAGAAACATAGTTTATTGAAACAATATGAAATCAATAATGTTTAGATAAATTGTTCGTTGTAATTCTAGATTTTTAAAAGAACTATTGTTAAAATGAAGAATATATTTAATAAGTTTGAAAAAAAAGACATTTAAAGATAAAAAAAGGGGGGGATTCTATGACATTTATAAAGTGTTATTTTTCTATGTATACGCATTTACCTAAAGAAATTTATGTTTTGGCTTTTGGAAGAATTATGACAAGTATGGGGGCTTTGATTTGGCCCATGTTGACGTTGATTATGAGTAAAAAACTGGGTCTTAATGGACAAACTATTGGTTTGTATATGATGATATTTTCTATATTTATGGTACCTTGTAATCTACTTGGAGGCAAGTTGGCAGACAAGTACAATAAGAAACGTATAATTGTTATATTTGATTTGATTGGTAATAGTTTGTATTTTATATGTGCGATGTTGCCTATATCAATGTATACATTATATTTTATGGCTATTGCTTCAGTATTTCAACAAATGGAACAGCCGTCTTATGATGCTTTGATAGCTGATTTGACTAATTATAAAGATCGACAAAGAGCTTATTCATTTAATTATCTTGCAATGAATTTGGGTTTGGTTTTAGCTCCAACAATTGGAGGAATTCTTTTTAATGACTATTTAAATTTAGCTTTTTTGATTAATGGTCTTGCTGATTTATCCAGTACCTTATTAATTTTGTTTTTTATAAAAAATGTTCGAGCTATTACAAATGGTGATAATCATTTGAATGAATATGAAAAGGGTGAATCGGGATCTTTATTTCAAGTTTTGATAGAAAGAAAGTTATTATTTATATTGTTTATGATTACTGGTATTTCTTCACTTATATATAGTCAATATCAATTTTTAATGCCATTACATTTGGAAGATGTTTTTCAAGATACAGGTGCTTTTAAATTTGGTATTTTAACGAGTGTTAATGCATTTATTGTTGTTATTGGTACACCAGTTTTAACAAAGAAGTGTAGGCGTATTATAGATATCAAAATTATGTATTTAGGTCAATTTTTTGAGTCTTTTGGTTTGATGTTTTTTATATTTTTAAATCGTTATTTTATTATTGCTATTATAGGTATGGTTTTATTTACAATTGGAGAGATTCTTTTAGCCATATCAAACACACCATATCTTACTAAGAGAATACCAGAAACTCATCGAGGTAGAATCTTAGCTATCATAAGTATTTTTTCAGGATTGGTTGGTACTTGTAGTAATTATGTAATTGGAATATTAATTGATAATTATAGTTTTCATTTTGTATGGGAAGTGATTGCTTGTATAAGTTTAGTTCTTTTTGTGATTTATAAAATTTATCTTAGATTAGATAAACAAACTTATCCGAGTCTTTATATTGATTTCAGTAATGAAAAATAAGGATTTGATTCTGTACTTTAAATATTTGGAGAAGAGAGATCACTATTAGAGTGGTCTTTTATAGTGTTTAAGATGAATCAAAGTTTAAGTTATTTTAAAAATTAAAAATAATAAAAGAAAATTGATAAGAAATAAAGAATATATAAATGAGGGGGACTTTTCATATTTATTTTAAGCAATGTTCATGATATGATTTTTATGAAAGTTTCCTCTTAGCATAATTGAGGAAATCTTTATATGTTAAGTGTTGATACTTTGGAAAAGGTCAGATTAAAGGATAATCGTCTTTTCTCTGATATGTTCAATGCTGTTCTCTTTCATGGTGATTCTAATGAGTCATCTTATATGCGTCTTTTTGATATCAATTGTATGAGAGATGTTATCAAGCAATATTATGATGATACAATGCCTTTTCGATTATTGAGTTATGATTTTATCAATTATCTTAATCAAAACAAAATCTTTCATAGACAAAAAAAGGCAGTGATGACAATAGTTTTGAATTATGGAGAAAGAAGCTGGAATCAAAAGATACATCTTAAGGGAATGATGAAAGATATACCAGAAGAATTTCAAGAATATGTTAATGATTGGCAGATAAAGGTCATAGATATCAAGGATGTACCTTATCAGAATTTTCAGCAAAAAGAGAATAGAGATTTGGTAGAGAGGATATAGAAGTATTAAAAGATATGGATGTTGTCAAGATGACAAATATCAATGAGCAAGATGTATTGAAATATCTTTCTATTCATTAAAAAGAAAAAGCAGGCTAACCTGCTTTTGGTATCTAAAGTCATAAATATCATATTATGTATTTGTATCTTAAAAACATAAAAGCTGTTGACTGGTTTTGTCAACAGCTTGAAGTTTTAATCTTAGATAGAATTTACTAATTTAGCTAATCTTGATTTTTGTCTGCTTGCATAGTTTTTATGATGAATATGTTTAGCAACAGAAGCGTCTAAACGAGAAGCAGCTTCATTATATGCAGCAACTGCAGCTTCTTTATCTTTAGCTTCTACAGCAGTTAAAACTTTTTTAATTGAAGTTCTTAAAGCTGTTTTATAAGATGTATTGATAGCACGTTTCTTATTGTCATTTTTATAACGTTTGATTTGTTGTTTCATGTTTGCCATTGTGTTTCACCTCGCTTTTTCTTTTACGCCATGTTATTTTATCAAAAATAGACCATAAATGCAATGTTTTTATTATAATTGATTATATTTTTTTAAAATGGTTAAAATTATTATGGTGAGAACATGAAAAAATACTATACACGTAGTGATCTAGCTATAGAATCATTAGCCTATGCAGTTAAAGATAAGGATTATAAGCATCATATTGAAACTGATCACGATGTGACTATTGAAACTTTTGAAATTTTGCAAACGAGTGAGTATTACCCTCATGAAATAGGACAATATGTAGAAATGAGTTTTGTAGATTATCAACATATTGATATATTAATTCAACATTTTCAAAAACATTTAACGCGATTTATCAAATCACTTACAAATAAAGTCGATCCTCTTATTTTATATGTTGGATTAGGGAATGAAATATTAACCAGTGATGCCATTGGACCACGTACCCTTCATCATATTCGCGCAACTCATCATTATTCGCTTGATGAAAGACATCATAATCAATATTATGATACAATGTGTATAGCCCCTGGAGTTATGGCACATACGGGAATGGAAACAGCAGATGTTGTAGAATGTCTTGTTAGGGAGTATCAACCTGATGTTGTTATAGCAATAGATGCTTTATGTGCTCAAAGTTATGAAAAGATTTGTCATGTTATTCAGATGAATAATGTAGGGATATATCCGGGAAGTGGAATTGGCAATCATCGTAAGAGTATTTCTGCTTCTACAATGGGAGTGCCGGTAATTGCTATTGGAGTACCTACTGTCATTCATGCATCAAGTTTAGTGAGTGATGTGTATGACATATTAGAAGGGTATTTTAAAGAGTCTATGAATCCATCATCAGCATTAAAAGTAGGGAAAAGGAAGAAATATGAGGGTCGATTAAATAATGTTCAAAGACAACTTCTATTAGGAGAAATAGGACAATTAACGAAACAAAAAAGAATTCAATTGTTTAATGAAGTTTTAAATCCAATTGATCATCAATTTATAATGAGTGATAAACAGATTGATTTTGATATAGAAATATTATCAAAAACACTCTCTCAAGCTATTAATGAACTGAAATATTAATTCAGTTCTTTTATATTTTTAAGGGTTCAAATATATTGACTTTCGATGATAGAAAACTTTCCTTTAATTATATAAAAATTTATTTTTCTTTTTTCTAAAATATCTTTGAATACTAAATGATCAAGTTAATAATTTTTGATCTATTCCTTTTTTTGTTATTTAAATTTTAGAAATAGTAAGAAGAGATAATTTTTTTATAAGATATTTACATTAAAAGAGGATTTGGTATTATGTCAATAATTTGGACTGGTTAAATGTAAGAAATTAATAGTTAAACATAAGCTGATGCTAATTTTTCATATTCATTAGGTGATTTAAAGTCACAATGAGAATGTATAGATATGAAAAAAGATGATATAAAAAGATTTTCTTTAAATGTAAGAAAAATAACTTGATCATAAAACATAAATGAGTTAACTGAATAGAGTTGGTATATTTAGAAGAATGATAAGAGAGTACTACAATAAGGATAATAAAAAATGAGAAATATATATTTATTAATTTGTAATTTTGTACTAAATACACCTTTTTTTGCATACACATAGATGTATAGTCATAGGAGGGAGATATATGAATAAGAATATAAAAATAGTTGTCAAAGTTGTTATTGTATGTGCAATCTTATTTCATCTTCCATTACAAAAAGTATATAGTGAAAAAACACAGAGTGTTCTCTCTCATGATACGCTAACAAATATACCAAAAACATCTAATGGAAAATCTATTCATATTTATAATACGCATCAAGGAGAGAAGTACGCTACTCAGTCTGTGAAAGAGGGGAGTCAATATTTGATGTCATTGTTAGTACAAAAAGGTTATGATGTGGATTATGAAACAACAGATTTTGAATTGTATAAAACAAAGAATAATATTAATTATAAGTATTCTTATGCTGTATCTAAGAAATACTTAAATAAGTCTTTAAAGAAGCATGGTCAATATGATATGGTTATAGATTTTCATAGAGATTCAGTGAAAAAATCAGCTACAACAATTCATTATAAAGGGAAGGATTATGCAAAACTGATGTTTGTTGTGGGAAAGAGTAGTGGGAATTATGAAACTGTGAAAAAGATGTCAGATGAATTATCCAAACGTTTAAATTACAAAATTCCTCACATTTCTAGGGGAATATATGTAAAGCAAAGTCATTATAATCAAGGCGCAACAAAGAATATGGTTTTAATAGAAGTTGGTGCACATCAAAACACATAT
>CALDMQ010000019.1 GCA_937917505.1 uncultured Erysipelotrichaceae bacterium
TTCTGGTTTAATATAATTATTTTCTACAGCTACACCAACTAAAGTATCATAGTTTGTTAAAGTATGGAAACTACAGTTTTTATTTTCAAAGTTTACAGTAGCTTTCGCTAATTGATATGTAAAAATAGCAATCATCCCTAAAACTTCACACCCAGCTTCTCTTAAAGCATCTACGCATTCTAATGAAGATCCACCTGTAGAAATTAAATCTTCTACTACTACAACTTTCATACCTGGTTTCACTAAACCTTCAATACGATTATTACGTCCATGAGATTTTGCTCCACCACGAACATATCCCATAGGTAAATCTAAGATATCTGCTGCTAATGCTGCATGAGCAATACCTGCTGTTGCAGTCCCCATTAAACATTCTGCATCTGGATAGTATTCTTTCACTAACTTTGCAAGTCCTTCTTCAATATCTTTTCTAACTTTTGGATATGATAATGTTAAACGATTATCACAATAAATAGGTGATTTAATTCCAGAAGCCCATGTAAATGGTTCATTTGGTCTTAAAAAGACAGCTTGAATATCTAATAAATCTTTAGCAATTTGTTTTTCCATAATTATAATTCCTCTCTTTTATCCTTGAAATTGTCTATAAACTTCTCTATAAGTTTCAACTGGATTTTCTGCTCTTGTAATTGTTCTACCTACTACAATATAACTAGAAGTTAATTCTCTAGCCATAGCAGGAGTTGTCACACGTTTTTGATCATTTACACTATCACTTGCTAAACGAATACCAGGTGTTACAGTTAAGAAATCTTCTCCTAGGTTTTCATGAATTACCTTTGATTCTAATGGTGAACATACAACACCATCTAATCCCGCTTCTTTTGTATTTTTAGCCCATTGTAAAACGACATCTTCTAATGGTTCATGGATAAGAAGTTCATTATCTAAAACTTCTTGATCTAATGATGTTAAACATGTAACTGCAATGCATAAAGGTCTTTTTTCACCAGTTTTCCCTTCTTCTAAGCCTTCTAATGCTGCTTTCATCATTGCAATACTTCCTGATGCATGAACATTGACAATATCAACATCTAATTTTGCTAATTGTTTCATAGCACTCTTTACAGTATTAGGAATATCATGTAACTTTAAATCTAAGAAAATTTTATGTCCTCTTTTCTTAATTTCTTTAATCATATCAATTCCTTCACCATAGAATAATTCCATTCCAACTTTTAAATAAAGTTTTTCATCTTCAAACTTGTCCAAAAACTCTAAAACCTGTGCTTTTGTTTGAAAATCTAAAGCAATACAAATACGACTCTCGTTCATATACATCCTCCATACATATTTTTATATATTATATCATACTCCTTACTAACAAGAAAGGGATTACTTGAGAATTATCTTCATTATTTTATACGTCTACAAACAAAAAAGAAAGTCACCTAAACTTTCTTATTTGTTAACCTTTTCTTGAATTGTTTTTTTATATTTTTTCAAACACTCGTTCCAACTTTCATACTTTTTATCGTTTTTATGACTCATTAAAATATTTTGTTCTTTTAAATACTGTCCTAAATAACGTGTTGCTTTACGAGCACCTGTGAAATTCAAGTGATCTCCTTGATCACGTGTATCTTTTAACCAATCAATACCGATTTCTTTATTTTTTAAATTCATATCTACATAATCAATACCATGTTTATCAGCATATTCTTGAACACCCATATGTTTTTCATAATTCCAATTTTTTAGATTAGGAGCATTAATTAAAACAAATTTAATATTCATCACATAATGTACGAATTTTATTTAAAAAATATAAGTTGTTTTTTTCTATTCTTTTAGTTTTTTTTCTATTTTTCATATAATCACGTATTTTTGAAGATTTTATCCCTTTAAAATATCGATAACCTTTTGTATCATGTTGCCAAGTATAATCAATCGGTTGATAAAAATCTTGTGGTTGAAGTTTTTTCCAACGATCATGGTATTTTAAAAGTGGTATCCATTGTTCAATTTGAAACTGAACATATTGATTAATTGTTAATTTACGATAAATACAATTTGCCTCTAAAATTACAACTTTAGGCTTTTGTGTTTTCAGTGTCTTTACCAAAAAATCGTAAGATTGATAAAGTTGTTGCCCTGGCGTTCCACACACATAAGATGTATATCCGTGTTCATCCCATATTTGCATAGGAGAAAAAGAACTATAAGATTCACTATCTCCAATGATTAAAGTATCAATTGTATCCTTTTCTTCTGCCATTATTGCATATGCTGTGGATTCTAACATCCCACTTTTCCTATCATTATTTTTAGGAGAAAAAACATATGAAGTAAACACTAATAAAGCAATCAATATTGCAACAAAAGTTATTCCTTTTAAAAATTTACGCATACCTTTCCCTCCTAAAATCCTGCATATATAGGATCAACTGGAATATATCCTACACCATACGCCCCAAAGATAATTAAATAGAAAATAAGTCCATACCAAATAGCCCATCTTATAACAATTGGTTTACTTTCAATAGATAAACAAATAGAAATATGGCGTTCTCTACACAAACTTACAATAAAGACAATAACACATGTCATAATTACAATCATAAAATCACGACTATCTACTCCCAATTTCAAGAATGATAAGTTTTCAAAAGAAACCCATGTAAAATCTGTGATCATCTTTATAAACATATCAAGTCCTGCTTTTAGACCATGGGCTCTAAAAAACAATTCACCCACACAAACAAAGAGTACTGTCTTCAAAATTCTAATTCCTTTTACCCAAAACCAATCTTTAGAAATATGGGTAACTTCATAAAACTTTGAAACAAGTGGTGCAAATATATTTGCTAAGAAGATTAACATGAAATGATACATACCAAAGAAAATATAATTCCATGCATCTCCATGCCATACACCATTACAAAACCATACACAAAACAATGCAATTGTTCCAGCCAATAAAGGTCCATAATAATGTCCTATTGCTTTTCTTCCCCACTTTGTGAGCTTCTTTAATGGAGAAGATAAAGACATTGGATAATAAATATAATCTTTGAACCATGTCCCAAGTGTTATATGCCATCTTGCCCAGAAATCTGATATTGATTTAGAGAAAAATGGTTGTTTAAAGTTTTCAGGTAATGCAACGCCAAAAATTTGTGAACTTCCCAAAACAACATCAATCGTTCCAGAGAATTCCATATATAATTGACAAGTATAACAGATCATTGCTAGTGCCATCATACCGCCATCATATTGTTGATAATCTTTAAATACTGTACTAATGATTGGATTTAACCTATCCGCAATAACAATCTTTTTAATTAAACCATAAAGTATCCTTTGCATACCAAAACGCATATTCATAGACGTTAAGTCTTTTCCTTCAAAAAGCGCCATTGCAGTTTGATCATAACGACAAATAGGTCCTTCCATCAATTGTGGAAAATAACTCATATAAAGAGCTAATCTACCTAAATGATGATCTGCTTGAATCTTTTCACGATATACATCCACAAGATAAGAAACACCTTGTAAACTGTAAAAAGAAATACCAATTGGTACCATAAAACGATAAACTGGTATAGAAGTATTGAATACTTCTAACAAAACATTGATATTCGTTCCAATGAAATCAGAATATTTTAAAACAACTAATAATCCAATTAATCCTACAACACCTAATCCAACATAACGACGTTGTACAGATTGATATTTTTTCTTAATTGCTTTCCTTTCACTTCTTTCGTATTGTTTCACTTCACTTTTACATTTAACATGCACTTTTTCAATCAATCTAGCAAGAACATATATCCAAAGTGTCGCTATCAATAAATAAACAAGTAAGAAACGACTCAGTGAAATAAAAAACAAATAACTTGCAATCAAAAGGATGATCCAACGTTTCTTTTGCGGTGTAAAGTGATAAAGTAACACCACAAGAGGTAAGAATAATAAAAAATATGTAGGTTCACAATACTGCATCTTATTCTTCCTCCTGTAATCTTTGAATTAATGCCCAAAGACTTTGTACAGAATTAAAATTTTGAGGAATGATTTCTACAGTAGGAATTGCAACATCAAACTCATCTTCGATTTCTGAAATTAAAGATAAAATCATTAAAGAATCTAAATGATGTGCATCTACTAAATCAACACATGTTTCATAATCAACCTCTGGTTGAATATCTTCTAAAATTTCAATAAGTGTATCCATATTATCGCCTCCTTTCAATACTATTCATTGGATATGTAGGAAGATGATCTCTAACCATTGTAAGATTTTCATCTTTGTAAAAATATACTGCAGGTAAATCACGACTTAAGAACAATGAAATACCTTCCGTCATTGAATAAGCTCCAGTGTTCTCAAAAACAAAAACATCGCCTTTCTTCAAATCTGTTACTGGTAATTGTTTGACAATCAAATCATTGATTGTACATAATGCCCCACACAAATTCCACATTTCAGGATTGTTATTATCGCGTTTTGGATAAAGTTTATGAATTGGATGTTTCATAGCCATCATTTGTCCATAATAAGCCATATGATGCATACCACCATCTAATAAAGCATAATTTCCATTATGATTGACTTTCATATCTACAACACTAGTCATATAACTTCCACAACTTGCTACAATGCTTCTTCCTAACTCCAAAATCACTTTCCCTTGATAACGCATTTCATTTAAACAATCTGAAAATCCTTGTAAATAAGTTTCTTCATCAAAAACTTTCCCATCTTCAAAATAAGAAACTGGAAAACCACCACCGAATTCTAATTCTTCAACTTGATAGTTTTCTACTTCTTCAAGATAACTCATTAATTCATCTAATTTTTGACATTCTTTATGTAATTTTTTTATATTTGTTTTTTGTGTTCCTGAGAAATATTGGATACCAACAATATGAAAATGAGAATATTGATTTCTATTGTGAATGATTTGTACGACTTCTTCTTGGCACATTCCAAACTGATTTCCACTTGTTAATCTTAATAAAACTTTAATATTCTTTTGATATTTCTCACATAATTCGTAAAGTAATTCTAATTGTGTCAAAGATTCAATTGTAAAAGTATGAACACCTTTTAAAAGCATATGTTCAATTTCTTCAGGTGATTTATAAACACCTGAAATAACAAGTTGATCCACATGAATCTCATTGTCTTCACAAATATAATATTCACCTGGTGAACAAACTTCTAACTTCGCAACCTTATCTTCTAATACCTTGACTAAAAAGGGATTAGCTTTCATAGCATAACAAAGTTCAACTCTATTGGGAAGATGATCTTTTAAATATTGAACCCTTTGATATAACACATCTATATCAAACACATAAAGTGGTGTTTGAGCTGTTTTTAAAATATGACCAATTTGTTTATGATGCATGTCTACGTGCTCCTTTTTTCATTAATTCTTTTCTATCTACTTTTCCATTTTTTGTTAATGGGAAATCATCAACTGGTATGATACGACTTGGTATCATGTATGCTGGTAAGTTTTCTTTCATAAGTGTAAAGAGTTCTTTCTTTTGTAAAGATCCTACATAAAAGACAAACAATTGGCTCTTTTGTTCTTCAAATAAACAAATTCCTCTTTCTACACCTTCAAATTCACCCACTGCTTTTTCGATTTCTTCAAGTTCTATACGATGTCCTCTATATTTAATTTGAAAATCTTTACGTCCAGAAAAATACATATCTCCCTCTTGATAGAAACCCAAATCTCCTGTTCGATAAATCATTTCTAAATAATGAGGATTGAGTGGATTTTGAACAAAATGAGATTGTGTTTGTTCAGTGTTTCCATAATATCCTAAAGCAAGAGCAGTACCACTGACACAAATTTCTCCAACTTGATTATCATTTTTTACTTCTTTATTGTTTTCATCTAATAAGAAAACTTTTTCATTAGGAAATGGAATTCCAACAGGAATACGTCCTTGATAATCTCTATTTTTATCTATCACATGATATAAACAGTTACATGTAATTTCAGTAGGTCCATACAAATTAACAAATGTCACATCTGGATAATGATTCATCCAATAATCAAGATGTTTCATAGGCATGACTTCTCCACTAAATAAAACTTTTTTAAGAGTCATTGGAACTTTGTAATCTAAACCATGAAATGTTGAAATTAAACAAAGTGCTGATACTGCCCATGTCATTGTCGTGATGTTATGGTCACATAAGAAATCAATAAGTTCGGTCGGTAAAGAGAATAATTTCTTAGGAACAATAACCAGTGAAGCTCCAGTAGACATTGCCGAATAGATATCTTTAACTGATACATCAAAATCAAATGGTGCTTGATTAGCAATCACATCATCAGATGTAAAATCAAAAATCTCTACAAAACAATCAATAAAATCAATAACCGAACGATGACTCACAACAACACCTTTAGGAACCCCTGTAGATCCTGAAGTAAATTGAACATATAAAGGATCAATATCTAAATGTTGTTTTCGAATTGTATTTAAAACATCTTCATCAATATCCCCTTGTTTTAAATCTTCAATCAAAAGGATTGTTTTTCCTTCAAAATATTCTACTGCTTGAGCATAGTGTTCTTGATTAGTTAAAACATAATCAGACTCTAAAATAGATAAAATTTGTTGTAAACGATTTGCTGGTAATTCCGGATTTAACAACACATAAAAACACCCTGCATACACACTTCCAAAAAAAGCACTTAAACAATCCACACTCTTTTGACAAAATAACGGAACTGCTTGTCGACATGGTATCATTTTTGCAAGTTGACTTCCTATACGTTGACTTTGTATATAAAGTTCTTGATATGAACAAGACTGACTTTCATCTATGATTTTTTGTGATGAAGTCAGTGCAGATTTTTCTAAATATTCTAATACATTTTTCATGAAATCCCCCTCCACTCTCATTTTTTGATAATTATAATTCATTAATGTGTAAAAACGGTGTATTTTGTAAAAATATTAGAAAACGCATTCTAATGAATACGTTTAAATACTTTCATGACATAACATCAATGTTCCAAGTAACATAAATTCCTGTAAATAATCCACTTGTTCAATGTGTGGAATATAATCTTTAGGAATATATTTTTCAACTTCTTTAATCACTTCATTCACATCAGTGATCATAAAACAACAAATCACAATCAATTCAGGATCCAACATAGAAATAACAGAAACAATCGATTTTGCAAGAGCTTCTACAGCTCCTTCAGGGGTTGTATGTAACTCAATAGGCTCTTTTGAATAATTCAAAGGCATAAATTGAATTTCTCCTGATACATGATGAGCTCCTATTAACAATTGCCCATGAACAATATTTCCAATTCCACCCAATGCACTAATAGGTTGAAAAATCAAGGATAAAGATGAATATTCTTCTTGCATTGAATAATAACCTAATGCCATGACATTCACATCATTACCAAAAATAAATTTTTGCTGATAACGAGATTGTAGATCCTTTTCTAATTCCAATCTTTCAATACCTTCTAGATGCATAGAATTAATATATTCTTCATGAATGATCCCCGGAACTGAAACACCAATGATTGCAATATCTGGATACTGTGCTAGTTCACTATCAATAACATCATAAAAATCTTGAAGCTTAAATGTGGGTTTAATAATTTCATTATTCTCCAAAATCTTATTTCTTCCATCATATAAGCGATACACAATATGTACACGATTACTATTTCTAATCAATGTCATACATAATATTTTTTTACCTGTATGCTTTTTGTTTTTTACTGGAAGTGGTTTATGATTTTGGTCAATTATAATTTTGTGATTAATTCTTTCTTCTTCAATAAAAGAAATCATTTCTTTAACATCATACTTCGCAAAAATAACAGAAGGGATTTTTAAAACAATTTTATTTTTTAAAATGGCATTTGCTTTTGCATAAAGATAAGAAATTTGAGGAGCTAACATAATCACATCATAACCATCGCCAACTTCATAAAGATAATCATAAGCAATCGCATCGACTTCTATATTTATAGAAAGCAGTGATGCTGCTTCGTTAATTTTTTGAGCAAAATATCCTGTTGTTAATCCACCTGAACAACATAATAAGACTTTGACAACTGGTTTTTTAATTAGTTTTTGAATTGTTTCATACATTTCATTAAAAAGTTTTCTTGTATGTTTCATATTTTTAAATTGAAAATGTAAATACAATTCAACCTCATTTTTGAACTTATTTGTGACATTAAACTCTACAATTTGATTAGGATAAAAACAAATCGTACTTTCGCTATACTGCGTCATAATCTTTATGGTTTTATCATCATGCAAAGAAATACGACATTGTTCATTACCTTGAGACAATATCCACATCTTAAAACATTCCAAATAAATATCTGCCAAAAACTTATCCATAATGCTCCCCCTCCTATGTATCTATTATACGACGAATCTTTAAAAAAAACATAATATATCCTATTTTAGATAATATTTTTTCATTTTTTATACAAGAATAGTAAAAAATATGAGAATTTTCTTTAAAATTATCGTTTTTCTTTATCATGATAGAAAAGTATAGTATTCTTAATCATGATAAAGGTAGGAAATTAAATGTTAAAAGCAGTTATTTTTGATATGGATGGTTTAATGGTTGATAGTGAAATAATCTCTTATTATTGTTATAGAGATTTGTTAAAAGATTATGGATACGAATTTGCAAAAGCAGCTTATATCCGTGATTTTCCGGGAAAAGCATTAAAAACATTAATCACTTATATCAAAGAACATTATCACATTGATTATGATATTGAAGAAAAAATCAATCAGTTTCATCAAAGAGAATCACAATATATGGAAAAAGAAGGCGTGCAGTTAAAGACTGGTCTGGTAAAACTTTTACAATATTTAAAAGCACATGATTATAAGATAATTGTCGCAACTTCAAGTTTAAAAGAAAGAGCATATCATATTTTAGAAGAGCATCATATTCTTCACTATTTTGATGATACTGTCTTTTCTAGTGAAGTGAAGCGAGGGAAACCTTATCCGGATATTTTCTTAAAGGCATGTGACAAACTGAATATCAACGTCGATGAAGCATTAGTATTAGAAGATAGTGAAGCAGGAATCCAAGCAGCTTATGATGCACATATCCCAGTTATTTGTATTCCTGATATGAAATATCCTAGTAATGAATATGCTCAAAAGGTAGTACATATTTTACCTTCTTTACACGATGTCTTGATTATATAAAATGTATTTAATGATTGTTATTTTTATAAAAAAAGTGTATGATTGCATTATTATTATGATAAGGAGTTATATAAATGAAAAAGTTTTTTGCTTCTAAAGAAGCGATTAAAATGGAAATACGAGAACATAAGTCTTCATTCTTTATTTATTTATTATTAAGAACACTTGTTATTATTACAATGATTTTACAATTCTTAAATAGAAATTACGAGAATGTATTTCTTTGTTTATTAACACTTGTATTACTCATTGTTCCAAGTTTTATTCAAGTTGAATTTAAGATAGAACTTCCTACAGCATTAGAAATTATTATTTTATTATTTATTTTTAGTGCTGAAATTCTTGGTGAAATTCAATCTTTCTATTTGATTTTTCCAATGTGGGATACAATCCTTCATACGATTAATGGCTTTTTAGCCGCAGCAATTGGTTTTTCTTTAATCAACATCATGAATAATGATGAAAGAATTCAATTTAAAGTTTCACCTTTATATGCTGCTATTGTAGCATTTTGTTTTTCAATGACAATTGGTGCTGTATGGGAACTTTTTGAATTTGGAATGGACACTTTTGCTGGACTAGATATGCAAAAAGATACAATTATTCAATCTTTTCAATCTGTTTTATTAGATCCAACGCAAAGTAATATAGCCATCAAAGTGAAAGATATTCAAGACGTTATCATTAATGGACAAAGTCTAGGGTTAGGTGGTTACTTAGATATTGGTTTAATTGATACAATGTATGATTTAATTGTTAATTTTATTGGAGCTTTTGTATTCTCAATCTTTGGTTTTATTTACTTAAAAAATGAAGGACAAGGAAGAATTGTAAAACATTTCATTCCTTACAAAAAGAAATTTCAAGATTTAAAGAACCGACATAAGCATAAGGAGCATATCTAGTCCTTATGCTTTTATCATACCCTTATCATGTTAAACTTTATTTTCTTCCTATATATTGTTATAATATTAAAAAAGTGGAGGAGAATGTATGAGTCGTAAAAATTCTATTGTGAAACAAGCCTCTATTCTTGCATTAGCTGGAATTTTCGTAAGAATTATTGGAGTTTTATATCGTAGTCCTTTAAAGGTCATGATACAAGAAGAAGGAATTGGTTATTATTCAACCGCATATAATATCTATGCTTTAATCTTATTAATTTCTTCATATAGCATACCAACAGCTATTTCAAAATTAATTGCTGAAAAATTAGCTGTAAATCAATATAATAATGTACAAAAAATATTAAAATGTTCGTTGATTTATATATGTACAATTGGTGGAGGGGCTGCATTAGTTGCTTTTATTCTAGCACCTTATTTAGTTACACCTAATGCGGTGATGGCATTAAGAGTTTTATGTCCAACAATTTTTTTATCAGGACTCCTTGGTGTATTTAGAGGTTATTTTCAAGCCCATCAAACAACTCTATATACATCTATTTCTCAAATTATCGAACAAGTTTTTAATGCAATTGTTTCTTTAGGAGCAGCCTATTTGTTTATTCAACCTTACTTATCAGTGGGTGGTTCAAAACTTGCAAGTGTTGGTGCTGCAGGAAGTGCTTTAGGAACAGGTGTAGGTGTTCTTGTAGGATTGATTTATATGGGATTGATGTTTATAAAACGTAAAGATGGTTTGATTGAAAAAAACGATCCAGATGATTATGAAGATTCTTATCATGATATTTTTAAAATGATTTTAAATATTGTGACACCGATTATTATTGCAACTTGTATTTATAATTTAGTATCTACAATTGATATGTATCTTTACTATTTTGCAACAATGACGTTGCAAGGCGTGGGAGAAGCTCAAGCTGCTAGTCAATATGGTATTTATTCTGGGGAATATATTGTTTTACAAAATGTTCCCGTTGCCTTAGCTTCAGCAATGTCTACAGCCTCTATCCCTTCTATTTCAACTGCTTGGGCAAAAAGAGATATTAGACTTACAAAAACACATATTCAATCAGGAATTCGTTTAACTATGCTTATATTGATACCAGCAAGTGTTGGAATGAGTGTGTTAGCTTATCCTATCATTGGAACTATTTTTCCTCAAAAAAGTACAATTATGACATCAACCCTCTTATTGGCTCTAGGAAGTCCGGCAATTATTTTCTATGGATTATCAACATTATCTAATGGTATTTTACAAGCTATTGGAGCAGTGAAAACACCTTTAAAAAATGCAACAATTGCTTTAATATGCCATTGCATCATTATAAGCGGACTCTTAATTTTTACACCTTTAGGACTCTTTTCTCTAGTTATTGGGAATTGTTTCTATGCTTTACAAGTCTGCTATTTAAATCAAAAAGCTTTAAGAAGAAAACTTCATTACAAACAAGAAATAAGACTTACATATATTTTACCAATTCTTGCATCTTTCATTATGGGAATTATAGTAGGGATTGTATACTACGGATTATTTGCTTTAACTCATAGAGTCTTTGTACCACTAATCATCGCAATTATTATAGGAATTATCACTTACTTCTTTATTGTCTTGACACTTTATGCAGATCATCCTGGAGAACTAAATGATATTCCTTATATTAAAAGAATACTTCATAGATTAAAGAGGCATTAGTCTCTTTTTTCTTACAATCTTACAACATTATATAGTAAACGCTTTCATTTAATGCTATAATAAATACAACAATATTATAGTTAAAGGAGATAATACCCATGAACATTACACAAAAAGTAAATGACATTTGTCATAACAATCCACATCTGTTACTGATTATCGGTTCACCAGGAACTGGTAAATCTAAATCCATTAGAGAATATAGCGAAGAAACTGGCATTCCTATTTTAGATTTGGATACTATTTTTGCTCACACGCCTTCTGATAAACTAATTGATGAAATGAAGCAATTCCTATCAACATATCATCAAAAAGTTTTATTACTCGATAATAAAAAAGTCTTGTATTCAAAAAATAGCCAAATTGATATGTTATCTTTTTTAAAGGAAATTAGTCAAAGTATTCCTGTTGTTGCTACATGGAATGGTAAAATTGAAGATGGACAATTATTCCATTTCAGAAAAGATGCGAATGGTGATTTAATTTACCCAGTCAATGACTCTTTCCAATATGTGATGTGTTAAAATAAAAGTGAACTTCGTCAAATGAAGTTCACTTTCTTTTTAGTCTTTACTTTTTGATTGAATTTGATTTAATGCCATGCTAATAAATTCATCTAATGATACAGTTGTTTGTTTTTGTTCACCATATTGACGATAAGTCACTGTTCTTTCATCTCTTTCCTTATCTCCTAATACCAATTGATAAGGAATCTTTTTCATCTGTGCTTCTCTAATACGATATCCAAGTTTTTCTTCTCTATCATCTAATTCTACACGAATACCATTATCTTCTAATAATTTAAAAACTTCCTTAGAATATTCTAAATGGTATTCATTTTTTACTGGAATTACTTTTACTTGAGTAGGTGCTAACCATAACGGGAATGCACCTGCAAAGTGTTCAATTAAAATACCGATAAATCTTTCAATTGATCCAAAGATTACACGATGTAACATAACAGGACGAACTTTTTCTCCGTTTTTATCAACATATGTTAAATCAAATCTTTCAGGTAAATTCATATCTAATTGAATTGTTCCACATTGCCAAACACGTCCTAATGAATCTTTCACATGGAAGTCAAGTTTTGGACCATAGAACGCTCCATCGCCAGGATTAATTTGATAATCTTTACCAGCAGCTTTACAAGCAGCAGCCAAAGCAGCTTCACTCTTTTCCCAAATTTCAATATCACCAATAAATTTTTCTTCAGGTCTTGTTGATAATTCAATATCGTATGGTAAACCTAAATTACCATATACACGATCAATAAAGGCAATTAATCTCACAACTTCACTTTCAATTTGATCTGGTGTCATAAAAATATGAGCATCATCTTGAGTAAATGTACGAACTCTAAACAATCCATTTAAAGCCCCGCTTGCTTCATGACGATGAACTTGTCCTAATTCCCCCATTCTAAGAGGTAAATCTTTATAAGAATGTAA
>CALDMQ010000020.1 GCA_937917505.1 uncultured Erysipelotrichaceae bacterium
TAAATCCTAAATAGGCACTATGATTAATAATAGCTGTTAAAACAAGAACAAAAATCAAAAAACTTCCTGTATAAACTGTTCCACACTCTTTATTATAGTAACTTACTTTTTTAACTTTTTCTAAATCTTGAAAAGATTCATCATTAACACAATTTAAAATCATATGTTCACTTGCATGATATTTCTTATACTGTATAAAATTCTCTTCTGTTTTATATTCATTGAGCCATGAAAATAATAAAATAAGAATAGGAAAAAATGATGTAATAGCAAAAAATAATGAAGCTATAATCGAATAAAATGATTTCACACTAAAAACAATAACAAGAAATTATATAAACAAAGTAAACAAGACAACGAGCATAATAAGATTATGTGTTATACTTTCTTTTTTGAGATGACACACCAATTGTTTATGTTGTTTATGTAAATCTTTATAGTTCCGTTGTATGATTTTCTGTTCATCATCTGCATAATAACACAAAACACGTTATTATCTGAAAGTTGCGTATCATATAATAAAACATCTCTTGCATTAGAATATCCACCCATCATCTTGAACATCTCCTTTTTTAAGAAACACTTCTATCTTTCTTCAAATAATGCTCTTCCAATTCTTACAAGAGTTGCTCCTTCTTGTAAAGCAATATGATAGTCATTACTCATACCCATAGATAGTTCTTTTAATGGATAAGGATATGTTTCTTTTAATTCATCTAACAATTGTTTAGTCTTTTGAAAATAAAGTCGTGTTTTTTCAGGATCAATATTTGGTGCCATCATCATTAAACCATCTACAATAATATGAGGACATGTTAAACATAAATCCATAGCTTCTCTTATTTGATTTGTATCAAAACCTTGCTTACTTTCTTCATTAGCAATATTCACTTCTAATAAAATATGCACAGTCTTATTATGTTTCTTTGCTTGTTTTTCAACTTCTTGAATAAGTTTAAATGTATTTATTGAATGAATAAGTTCCACTTTATCAATAATATATTTCACTTTATTTGTTTGTAAAGTTCCTATAAAATGCCAATGCCCTTTCCCTTTATATTTTTCATATTTCTCTATAAAAGCTTGAACTCTATTTTCGCCATAATACAAACATCCTAATTTTTCTAACTTCTCTATTTCTTTTTCATCTACATATTTTGTAGCAGCAACTAAGGTTGCTGGTTTGATTTCCTCTAATATTGTTTTAACTGCTTGTTCATTGACTTTCACAATAATCACCTCTTGAATATTTTACTATAATTTTATATGATTATCAAAAGAAGGTGAAAAAATGAATGATTTATTAGAAAGGTACTTAGCTGCCGTTTGTTCTTACTTTATAGGTCCTCAAAAAGAAACTGTTTATCAAACTTTAAAAACAGAAATGAAAAAGAGTGCCAAGCACTATGATGATTTAGAAGACTTAATCATTCAATACGGACATCCTCGAAGTGTTGCATTAAGTTATGGATATAGACCTTATATCACACACATTTATAATCAGAAAATTATTTCTAAAGTGCAAAAATATATGTTTGCTTTAATACTCATTTACCTTATCTTTTCAACACTATTTTCTTTCCACAAGCTCGATTATTTACCATTTCTTCCAAAATATTATATGACCAATCATAATCACGTGATTATTCTTTGGATCCTAAGTCACCCTACAGTCATTATCATTAGCATTATCGTTGCTTCCCTACTACTTATTATGACATTAAACAAAAAATATCCTGTTACACAATCATATGATTTGGTATGGAATCATGAAACTGTAGCTCAACTCCCACATCCCTCACGCTATCCGTCACACATGATAGAAACAATACTCATTATTACATTTTCTATGTTCTTTTTAGTGTTTTATATCTATTTTCATTCTAGTACAATTCTTCGTGTACAAAATGCAACATATCAAATGATACATTTATTAAATGAACTCTTTCAACCATTCGTTATCATGATTCTCTTAGATTGTATAGTTGATTTAACAAAAAGAACTTATTCAAAACAATATTTAAAATATAGTAGTTTTATGAATATTTTTGTACTTGTTGCTTTAACATTTTTTATAATACGTTCAAATTATCTAAGTGACTTCTTATTACCAATGGAAGGTATATTTCATTATATCATGATTAATTTCTTAATTTTTACTGCTATTGTATTCATAGCTATAATTTCACTTTATAAACTAATAAGAAACCTTAAATATCATTATTCACTATTTAAAAAGTAACTTCGGTTACTTTTTTGTTATACTTTAAAATCTTCTTTTGTCTTTATTACTACTTCTCATAAATAAATATCAATCTCTTTATTAATAAAATCTTAAAAAAGCCAATCACACTCAAAGAGGGTGATTAGCTTTTACACTTCTTCTAACAAATCCTTTCGTAAAGCATCTAATAAAAAACTAATTGGTAATAAACACGATTAGAATCTTTTTCAACATTTAATAAACCATGCCTACATAAACTATTCACATGATGAGATATTGTAGCTGTTGATAAATGCATATGTTCTGCTAATTGAAATCCATATTGAGATTTGTCTTTTAA
>CALDMQ010000021.1 GCA_937917505.1 uncultured Erysipelotrichaceae bacterium
CTGTGTTTCAGGATTGTTAACATATTTTAAAGTTTGATCTTCTTCTAATATTTTTTGAATTGCATTAGCAATCTTTTCTTCGTTGCTCTTTCCAATAGGCACAACAGCTTTACCAAAGTAAGGTGTAGAGAATTGGATAGGTTTATAAATCACACGATAATCTAATGAACATAAAGAATCATTTGTTTGTGTATGTGTTAATTTAGATAAAGCGCCAATATCACCAGCATTTAACTCATCAACTTCGATAAAATCTTTACCTTTCATAATATAAAGTTTATTAACTTTTTCAACTTCTTTTTTATTTGTATTATATAAAGACATACCTGAGCGAATTGTTCCAGTCGCTACTTTGAATAATGAAATACGTCCAACAAATGGATCAGCAATTGTTTTAAAAACAAATAATGATTCAGGTAAGTTTTCATTAAATCCAGTGATTTCTTCTTTACCAGTTTCTTGATTTTCAACAATCATTGAATTGACTGTATCTCCAGCTGCACTAAAGAATGCAACCATAGAATTTAAAATAATTTGAATACCAATTTGATTTGTTCCACATAATACAGGAATCAAAGTATGATTCATAACGCCTTGTCTTAATGCCCAAGATATTTCATCTTTTGTAAATGGTTCTTCATTAATATATTTTTCTAATAATTCATCGTTTGTATTTGCAACAGCTTCATCAATCATATCTTTGATAGGTTGAATTTCATCCCACATATTATCTGGAATTGGACAAGTGTGAGTTTGATCACCTTCAAAATAACGACCCTCCATTTTTGCAACATTCACATATCCAACCATCTTATTTCCTTCCATGATAGGAACTTGAATAGGGGCAATGGCTTTTCCATATGTCATTTTTAATTCTTCAAGTTTTTCATGATATGCTGCATTTGGATAATCTAAACCACTAATATAAATCATTTTTGCTTTATGGCGTGCCTTATGCATGGCTTGTTTTGTTCCAACACTAATACCTGCAGTGGCAGGAACAACAATCAAGGCACTTTCGCAGACATTTAAAGCGGCTTCAACTTCACCAACAAATTCAAAAGAACCAGGTGTGTCCAAAACATTAATCTTACAATTGTTCCATTCCATAGGAATAATAGATAAGCCAATGGATGATTGTCTAGCGATTTCCTCAGATGTGTAATCACTAATTGTATTTCCATCTTTAATCGTTCCAATACGATTAGATAATCCAGCACGATAAGCCATAGCTTCAATCACGCTGGTTTTACCACTCCCAGAGTGGCCTAAAACGGCAACATTACCGATTTCATTTGAATGATAAGCTCTCATTGTATCATCCTCCTTTTTAAGATTTATGTTAATTTTATTTTAGCACACTTCATTCTGTGTGAAAACGGTTACAGCAAAATATAGTGAAATTTCTAAAGAAAGATGATATGATAGATGTGCAAGGAGGAACGCTATGGAAGTTGGATTGATTATTGCATTATTTGCTTCTAATGCATTTGCGTTAGATTGTTTGTATAACAATCGTAAAAAATCAACAGGTGCTTTGTTGATACTGAATTTATGTTTAACAGTGGCATTAAGTTATCAGTTTCAACAAATGGAAAAGATTTTTTATCTTTTCTTAACGATTGTTGGTCTTATTGTGGTCTTTTTTGGCGTGCGTTTTTATATTCGTAAAAAGAAAATGGACGCTACAATTATTGAATATGATAAAATAGAAAGTAAAGATGAGGAATAAAATGGAAACAATAAAATTTGAAATTGAAATGATTGATGGAAAAATAATGAAAGGTGAACTTTATCCTGAAATAGCCCCAATAACTGTAAAGAATTTTGTAGATTTAATTGAAAAAAACTTCTATGATGGATTGATCTTTCATAGAGTTATACCAGGATTCATGATTCAAGGTGGAGGAATGGATGCGAATATGACACCAAGAGAAACAGCATCTATTCGTGGTGAGTTTGCGAGTAATGGAATTAAAAATGATTTATTACATACACGTGGTGTATTGTCAATGGCACGTACAATGGTTAGAGATTCTGCAAGTTCACAATTCTTTATTATGCATGAAGATGCTCCACATTTAGATGGTGAATATGCGGCTTTTGGAAAGATTGTAGAAGGATTAGA
>CALDMQ010000022.1 GCA_937917505.1 uncultured Erysipelotrichaceae bacterium
TAGTGGTTATACGTTTGAAGAATTAATGCAAGGGACTGATAAGCAAAAGGAATTACTTGCATTATGTGATTTATTGGTTGATGGTCGTTTTGATATTCAAAAAAGGAGTTTATCTTTATTATATAGAGGATCAACAAATCAAAGAATTATTGATATTCAAAAAACATTACAATCATCTCACATTGTTTTACAAGAATTTAATGAATTTGGAGAATATAAAAATCCCTCTCACAATTAAGCAAGAGGGATTTTCTTATTTAATGATTTCACCTTGGCAAGGACCAGCAATCCCTGCAGCATTTGATTCATCAGTATCAATATGCATTGCTAAAGCATAAGAATCACTTACACGACATACAACATCACCAAAAACTAATGATCTTTCATCAGTAGTTACTTTGACACTTACAACATCTTTGTCTTGTACATCAAATTCTTTTGCGTCAGCGCTAGTCATATGAATATGACGTTTTGCAGCGATAACACCACATGGAATTTCTACTTCACCAGCAGGTCCAACTAATTTACAACCAGCAGTTCCTTCGATATCTCCAGATTCTCTTACTAATGCTTTGATTCCTAAAGTTCTTGCATCTGTTAAAGAAACTTCAACTTGAGTTTCATTACGAGTTGGTCCTAAGATAGACATTTTTTGTTCTCCTTTAGGTCCTACAACTGTTACTTTTTCTTCACATGCATATTGTCCTGGTTGAGAAAGGTCTTTTTTGTTTGTTAATTGATACCCTTCTCCAAATAATGTTTCTAAATCAGCTTGAGAGACATGAATATGTCTTGCTGATGTTTCTACGATAACTGTTTTTGCCATTTATTTACTCCTCCTATAACATCTATATATTACTCCATTTTTTAACTTTTGAAAAGGGTATTTCATTTTTTATAGATTATATCTATAAATAGTATTGTGATTATGTATGATAAATGGTACAGTTGAAGTAGAAAATGAAAGTTATATGAGGAGAAATATATGTGGGGTATTATTGCAACATGGCGTATGGCTATTGAAGGTATCACAGCTGCAAGTCATATCTTGCAAAATGATGGAACTGCTGGTGATGCTATTGAAACAGCAATTAGAGCTGTAGAAGATTTTGAATATTATAAATCTGTTGGTTATGGTGGACTTCCTAATGAAGATATGGAAGTTGAATTAGATGCTGCATTTATGGACGGAGATACTTTAGATATTGGTGCTGTTGCAGCGATTAAAGATTATGCAAATCCAGTGAGTATTGCGAGAAAACTTTCTAAAGAAAAAGTGAATAATTTATTAGTTGGAGCTGGTGCAGAAAAATATGCACATAAAGAAGGTTTCGAAAGAAAGAATATGTTGACTGAGCGTGCAAAAATTCATTATAAAAATAGAGTGAAAGAAGTACGTGAACAAGAAATCAAGCCATATGCTGGACATGATACAGTTGGGATGGTTTGTCTTGATACAAAAGGAAGTATGACTTCTGCAACATCAACAAGTGGGTTATTTATGAAAAAAGCTGGACGTGTTGGAGATTCACCAATCTCAGGTTCTGGTTTCTATGTAGATAGTCAAGTTGGTGGTGCTTCAGCAACTGGATTAGGTGAAGATGTCATGAAAGGTTGCGTTTCTTATGAAATTGTTCGTTTAATGAAAGAAGGGATGCATCCACAAGAGGCATGTGAAAAAGCTGTAAGTATGTTTGATGCAAAATTAAAAGAAAGGCGTGGACAAGCTGGTGATATGTCTTTAGTTGCAATGAACAATAAAGGTGAATGGGGAGTTGCAACAAATATTGAAGGATTCTCTTTCGCAGTAGCAACAGCTAACCAAGAACCAATTGTTTACTTAACAAAACAAGTTGATGGACATTGTGTTCATGAAGTAGCGAGCCAAGAATGGTTAGATGACTACATGAGAACAAGAACTGCTCCTTTGGTTGAAAAATAGTTAAAAAATTATTTTTATATTGAATTTTTTACTTTCTTTGAGTTTGTAGGAGGATTATGTTATG
>CALDMQ010000023.1 GCA_937917505.1 uncultured Erysipelotrichaceae bacterium
TTCACCAAAATTCATATGTTCTACACCTCCATCATTGAGTCTATATTCTCGTTTCAATTTTTTCAAGAAATGTCTACTTGCATAATAGTAAATTATCGCAAGAATCTCTTGCATGACAAGATTTTCCATTATTCTATAACATAAACATATTCATCTCGTTATTTATAATTCATCTCATTGATGTCAATTTCATATTTTAATTACATTATAAATGAAACAAAGACACTCTCTTACAAGTGCCTCTATCTTTCTTCTAGATATATTTATTGATCTTCTTTCAAATAACAATCATCTAGTAATTCCAATGCTGTAATTGTATCCCAACATATATTATCATTACCTACAATCTCAATAAAATGATGTCTCTCCATTTGACATAATACATTTTCTTGTAAACCACTAAAAATAACAAAACGTTTATCTTTCTGACATTTCTCTACTATATCCAATAATTCATGAATACCAGAATCATCAATTGAAGGAACACCTCTCATAGAAAAAACAATAGCTTCTGTAGAATCATCTAACGCCTCATATGTTTGCATAATTTGTTCTTGTGTCCCAAAGAAAATAGGCCCACTTAAATAAACGATTTTAGTATGTCGATGATGATGTTTTAAACTTTTATCTATACGATGTGGATCTACTGAAGTTACTGTTATATTTAAATGAGAATTATTTAATACAAATAAAATAATAGATACCATCACACCTATAATAATTGCAACTGTTAAATCAAATACAATTGTAGCAAGCATAGTAATTATATATTGAGACATATTCGTTTTCACGTGATTATGGAAAATTGTCTTAATCTCTTTCCAATCATTCATACGCCAAGCAGTGACCATAAGAACACCTGCTAATGCAGATAATGGAATTTGAGACATAACTGGTCCTAAAACAAACATAGAAATCATTAATACAATCGCATGAAAAACACTCACTAAACGTGTTTGCCCACCTGATTTAATAGCAACACTTGTACGTGCAATAGCTGCAGTAGCCGGAACACCACCAAATAATGGAATAAGCATATTTCCTACACCTTGAGCAAATAATTCTCTATCTGCATTAAGTTTTTCATTTTTCATTTTACCTGCACTTGCTCCACATAAAAGTGATTCAATCATTCCTAAAGCCGCAATACTAAATGCTGGTAATATAAACTGTTTTATTTCAAACCAATTCACTTCCATGATATTTAATCTCACATCAGGTAATAATGTAGATGGAATAGCTCCAACTAAAGCAACATCTAAATTAAAAATCAACTGCACAATTAAAGCAATCACAATTCCAGCTAATGAAGATGGAAAATATTGCCCCCATCTCTTTGGCCAAACAATCATAATCACTATCACTAATATCCCAAAGAATACAGTATACAAATCAGGATGAAAGCCTAAATATGCATAAGAACACAATTTTTCTAAAGCACTACTTCCTTTAGAAACCGTACCAAAGAAATTATCAATCTGTCCTAAAGCAATAATTACTGCAATACCACTTGTAAAACCAGTAATCACACTTGTAGGAATAAAAGAAACAATCTTTCCAAACTTAAATAAAGAAGCAATAAAAAGCATACATCCAGATAAAAAACTCGCTATAAAAACACCCTGTAACCCATAAGTTTGAGATAATCCAATAAGAATTGCACTCATAGCTCCAGTTGGTCCTGATATTTGATAACTTGCTCCCGATAAAACTCCAATAAATAATCCAGCAATAATAGCTGTAATTAGCCCTGCTCCTGCATCAGCACCACTACTAACACCAAAAGCTAAAGCAAGTGGTAAAGCCACTGCTGCAACTGTAAGTCCTGCTAATAAATCTTTCATTAATTTTTGAGAATTATACCCCTGAAATTCTCCTTTTAAATCATTCACATATCCCTCTATCATATTTTTCTCCTTTTCAATACTTCATAGTTATAACACATATTTTCTTTTTTACAAGTTATACTTAAAAATATATCTAAGCATATTCATTGAAGATAAAAAAATAACTATGCTAAAATATTAATAAGGATGTGAAATAATGCAAATACAAAAAAGAAACGGTAAGTTTCAAGAATATCAAAACACAAAAATAAAAGAAGCTATAGAAAAAGCTTTTCATAGTTTATCTCTATCAATTAGTGAATCAGAACTTTCTACAATGATTATTGATATTGAAAGTCAAATTACTGATTCTATAACTGTTGAAAATATTCAAGATATTGTAGAAGAAACACTAATGAAATATGGATATCATCAAGTTGCAAAAGCTTATATTCTTTATCGTCAAAAACATTTAGAACAAAGACGAGTTATTGAAGAATTAATTACTTTATTAAAAATCAATCAATTAGAAAATATCTTTATAAAAATACAAAAAGACTTTCCCCAAGAAGAATATTCTTTAAAATTATTACTAATGAAATTCAAAACATTCTATAAAAAAGATATGTCCCCTTCTGAATTATTAAAAATATTAATGAAAGCAAGTGTGGAATTAATCAGTCAAGATGCTCCTCAATGGGAAATGATTTCTACACGTTTTCTTATTTTTGATATTCATCAACGAGTTGATCAAAAAATGAAAAGTATACAAAAACATTCTTTTTATGAACATATCTCTTATTTAACACAACAAGGTTATTATGGAGCTTATATTCTTGATAAGTATACAAAAGAAGATATTGATACATTAGAATCTTATATACAAGAGTCAAGAAATGAACTTTTTACCTATAGTGGTCTTGAACTTATTGCTAAAAGATATTTAATTCAAAATCACAATCGTGAAATAATAGAAAAACCACAAGAAATGTTTATGTCTATTGCTATGCATTTAGCAATGAATGAAAAACAAAAAGTCAAATGGGCAAAAGAATTTTATGATATTTTAAGTACTTTGAAAGTAACAATGGCTACCCCTACAATGTCAAATGCCAGAAAACCATTTCATCAAATGAGTTCTTGTTTTATTGATACTGTTGATGATTCTTTAGCTGGAATTTATAAGAGTATAGATAATTTTGCTAAAGTGTCTAAAAACGGTGGTGGTATGGGGTTGTATTTTGGTAAAGTTAGAGCAAATGGAAGTTCTATTAGAGGATTTAAAGGTGCTGCTGGAGGAGTTATACGTTGGCTTAAACTTGTGAATGATACTGCAACTGCGGTTGATCAATTAGGTGTCAGACAAGGTGCAGCTGCTGTTTATTTAGATGTTTGGCATAAAGATTTACCTGAATTCTTACAAATAAAAACAAATAATGGTGATGATCGTATGAAAGCTCATGATATATTCCCTGGTATTTGTTATCCTGATTTATTTTGGAAGCTTGCGAAAACGGATTTAGATGCACCATGGTATATGATGTGTCCTCATGAAATTCATGAAATTAAAGGTTATTATTTAGAAGATTGTTATGGTGAAGAATGGGAAAGAAAATATTATGAGTGTGTAGATGATGAACGTATATCAAAACGTATCATGAGTGTTAAGGAGATAGTACGTTTGATTATTAAATCACTAGTAGAAACAGGAACACCATTTACTTTTAATCGTGATCATGTAAATCGTATGAATCCTAATGCTCATCAAGGTATGATTTATTGTAGTAATCTTTGCAGTGAAATTGCTCAAAATATGAAAGCTATGGATATTCTTCCTATGGAAGAAATGAATGTTAATGGAGAAACAATTATTGTAGAGAAAACAAAACCTGGGGATTTTGTTGTATGTAATTTAGCTTCTTTAACATTAGGACATTTGAATGTAACTTGTGATGATGAAATGAGACATGTTATTCATACATTAGTAAGAGCTTTAGATAATGTTATTGATTTAAATGATTATCCTTTACCATTTGCTAAAATTACTAATCAAAAATATCGTCCTATTGGTCTTGGGACAAGTGGTTATCATCATATGTTAGCAAAACTTGGTATTCCATTTGAAAGTGAAAAACATTTACAATTTGTAGATGAATTATATGAAAAAATTAATTATTATACATTAGAGGCTTCTTGTCTTCTTGCTAAAGAAAAAGGACAATATTCTTATTTTAAGGAAAGTGACTATGATACTGGAGAGTATTTTACAAAGCGTCATTATAATAATTCAAAATGGCAAAATCTTCAAAAAAATATCAAGAAATATGGATTAAGAAATGGATATTTATTAGCTATTGCACCAACAAGTTCTACATCCATTATTGCTGGAACAACTGCTTCAGTTGATCCTATTATGAAAAAGTATTTTATGGAAGAAAAGAAAGGTAGCATGATTACACGTGTTGCTCCTGATTTAAGTCCTCAAACATTTTGGTTATATAAAAACGCTCATCATATTAATCAAGAATGGATTATTCATTCAGCGGGAATAAGACAACGTCATATTGATCAATCTCAATCAGTAAATTTATATATGACAAATGAATTTACATTTAGAAAGTTATTAAATTTATATATACATGCTTGGGAATATGGGGTTAAAACATTATATTATGTAAGAAGTCAATCTTTAGAAGTAGAAGAATGTGAATCTTGTAGTTCATAGGAGGAGATTTATGAAACTAAAACAAAAAGCTTTATTTAATGCTCATGGCGATATTGATGTAAGAAATCGTCGTATGATTAACGGTAATACAACAAATTTAAATGACTTTAATAATATGAAATATCAATGGGTAAGTGATTGGTATAGACAAGCTATGAATAACTTTTGGATACCTGAAGAAATTAATTTAACTCAAGACATGCGTGATTACGCTATGCTTAGTGAAGCAGAAAGAACAGCTTATGATAAAATACTTTCTTTCTTAGTTTTTCTAGACTCTTTACAAACTGCTAATTTACCTCATATTGGGGAATATATTACAGCCAATGAAATTAATCTTTGTTTAACAATACAATCATTTCAAGAAGCTGTTCATTCTCAAAGTTATAGTTATATGCTTGATACAATTTGTTCACCTGCAAAACGTGATGAAATTTTATATCAATGGAAATATGATGAACATTTACTAAAAAGAAATCAATTTATTGGTGAACAATATAATGCTTTTTTAGAACATAAAGATAGTTTTCACTTAATAAAAACACTTATGGCTAATTATATTTTAGAGGGTATTTACTTCTATTCTGGATTTATGTTCTTTTATAATCTAGGTAGAGTTGGAAAAATGTCTGGTTCAGCTCAAGAAATACGTTATATTAATCGTGATGAAAATACTCATTTGTGGCTATTTAGAAATATGATTTTAGAATTACAAAAAGAAGAACCTGAATTATTTACAGAAGATAAAATTGAAATCTATCGACAAATGATGAAACGTGGAGTCGAAGAAGAAATTGCATGGGGAAAATATGTCTTAGGAAATCATATCGAAGGTTTAACAATAGACATGATTAGTGATTATATTCATTATCTTGGTAATTTACGTGCTACTGCTTTAAATTTTGAACCTCTTTATGAAGATTATCAAACTTTACCCGAATCAATGAAATGGGTTCATACTTATAGCCAAGCTAATCAAATTAAAACTGATTTTTTTGAAGCAAAATCAACAGCATATGCAAAATCAAGTGCTATTGAAGATGATTTATAACATTAAAAAAGGATTTTATCCTTTTTTTCTATATAACTTTTAGAAATTTTTTTATAGTTGTTTATTCATTCGTATTAATTTTTGAATTTATTTTAAAATATACATATTAAACTCATCACCATAAATATATATCTTTCTTCTTTTATTTTATCTCTTATTATCATATAGCCAAAGCTTCTTACTCTATTACGACAACCAAAAATTTAAAAAATAATTACAAAATAGTAATGCTTAATGATATGCTTTATCAACCTCTTTAGATTCAAAACATTTAACTCAATTAATCAATAACATTATCAGTAGAAATCTTGATTATGTAATGTTATGTGGTGATATATCTGATAAATATACATCAATAAACAAAAAACTTGAAGAATGTTTACAAAATCATATTGATTTACATCTTTCAGTACATACTCGTGGTGGTCAAATATTTCCCTTATATTTTTGAATTATTCAATATCAATGAATTAAACTATGGTCTCTCATCACATGAATGCCATTAATACCTCTGGTGTTTCAGGATGGAGTTTCCCCATTAGAATTGAACAATACAGTGAATATGTCGTTATAGATACAAAAAACAATAATGACTATTTTTGTATAGCTTTTGGATAAATTTTATTCATTCTCTCATCATCAAAATGTTGATCAATGATTTGTTTCCACTGTCTATCAGCAACATCTCCCTTAGCACGAGCATCTGAACGAATAAGAGCCATTGACGATACAACCATATTAATCACTATAAACACTACGAATATCCATGTCATGATAGTCCCTATTTTCATAGGTATTTTTTCAATCCACGCTGATAATCTTGGATAAATAACTTTTATCCATACAACTGCAGCAATTCCCCAGTAAAAACAAAATAAAAGATTAACACGTCCACCAAGATTAAATGGCATATCACTATAATCCCAAAATATCTTTCCAAAGAAAATTTCCGTAAAAACACTATAAATATATTCATAAGCCCACCTATCGATGTTCCAAATATAAAAAGATGACTATCTGATTTATTTTCATTCTTATATAAAAGAGCTGTTGCAATAGCAATTGCAAGTCCCCATACAATACTAAATGGACCCCACACAAGACTACTTCTACTCCTCCACTATCCCATTGTTATTCTACAAAAAATAGTTTCTACAACATCACCTAGAATAAAACGTAAAAAAAATAACCAAAATAACTTATAAAATCCACATCCTGATGCAAAAAATTCCTTTTTTTTAGGAATCGTAACTGTTTCTTCAATAATAGGATACGCTTTAATCATACGTTGACTTACATGAGAGACAATCCACTCTCCAAAATGATAAGTCCACTTTGATAAACGATTATTCCATAGGTGCATCATCTTTGTTTCTTTTTGAGTACGAAAAACGACTGCTATAGAAGTCATAAAATCTATATAAGCTACAACAAGTAATATCCATATAATAGTCGTTTTTATAAATTCAGGTATTATATTCAAAAAATCTAAAAAGAAAGGATTATCAAATTTCATCACAATATAACAAAGTAAGCCCCAAAGAAGTGAATACTGTAAACAAATATATCCCTCATAATTAAATTTCTTATGAGAATAATCCCACCATTTATGATGATTCATTCTTTATAAAATTGTACCAATAAGCCATTCTACAAAAGTAGCTTGAATAGTACAACCTAAAAAGGTGCTTTAATTTATTTTGGGGTTATCTTTTGAATAACCCTTTTAGATACAAAAAAGCTCCTTTCATGATATGATTTGAATGCTTATTTCAGTCTATCAAGAAA
>CALDMQ010000024.1 GCA_937917505.1 uncultured Erysipelotrichaceae bacterium
GAAAACAATCGATAATTCGATTCGTTTCAACCTTTTATTCTTTTACTGCTAAGGTGGCAATAAAAGATGGAATATTATGGTCATGGATATTTCCACAACCATTGGTATCATCATAAAGATTTAAAAGTCTAAAACCAGCTTGGAGTTGTCCATTGATTTGTTCCTCAATTGTATGTGAAAATTGAATGCCATCATTATTTTTTAATACAGATTCATAATGTTCTTTATTTTTTAATGGGTTAAAAGGAAGTGAATATTTGATATATTTTTCATCAATGTCAAAAACATAATTGATACCTATATCATATCCTCCAAGGAATAATCCACCTTTTTTTAGAACACGATAACATTCTTGAAATACTGGTTCTACTTTTTCAATATAACAATTTGAAACAGGATGAAATATGATGTCAAAAGTTTCATCTTCAAAAGGAAGTCTTTTGGTCATATCTTCTTGTAGAATCTTGACTTCATATCCTTCTCGTTTAGCAACTAATTCTTCACTATTACATTGTTCTTTGGAATAGTCTAATACTGTACAGTGGGCACCTAAAGCAGTAAAGATAGGAATTTGTTGCCCGCCACCACTCGCAAGTCCTAAGATTTTCTTTCCTTTTAAATCACCAAACCAATGATGAGGAACAGGTTTTGTTGGAGTTAGATAAACCTCCCATTGTCCTTTTAAAGCATTTTGGTAAGTTTCATGAGAAATAGGTTGGCCCCATTGCCATCCTTCTTTACACCATTGATCAATGATTTGACTATTGATTTTTTGATAATTCATTGTTATTCATCCTTTCTTGAAAAAAAAGGAATTGTTTTAAACAATTCCTTGAGCAATCATCGCATCTACAACTTTTTCAAAACCAGCAATATTAGCGCCTTTAATCAAGTCATATCCTAAACCATATTTAGTAGCAGCAGCAACGCTATTATCATGAATATTTTTCATAATTATATGGAGTTTTTCATCAACTTCTTCTTTTGTCCAACTATAACGCATAGAGTTTTGTGACATTTCTAATGAAGAAACAGCGACACCACCAGCATTAACAGCCTTACTTGGTGCAACTGTAACACCTTGATCAACTAAATAAGCAATTGCTTCATTTGTTGTTGGCATATTAGAAACTTCTACAACATATTTTACATTGTTTGCTGTGATTTGTTTTGCTTCTTCAATACCAATTTCATTTTGTGTTGCACAAGGCATAACAACATCAACTTTCACATTCCATGGTTTTTCACCAGCGTAGAAAGGAACATTGTATTTATCAGCGAAGTCTTGCACACGATCTCTACCAGAAGCACGCATTTCTAACATATAGTTAATTTTATCTTCATCTAAACCATTTTCATCATAGATATAACCATCTGGTCCAGATATAGTGACAACTTTTCCACCAAGTTCAGTAATTTTTTGAGCAGCTCCCCAAGATACATTACCAAATCCAGATAAAGCAAATGTTTTCCCTTTAATTTCTTCATTAAAATGTTTTAACATTTCAACTGCATAATAAACAGCTCCATAACCAGTTGCTTCAGGACGAATTAAACTTCCTCCATAAGATAAACCTTTACCAGTTAAAACACCATTTTCATAAGCTCCTCTAATACGTTTATATTGACCAAATAAATACCCGATTTCTCTTCCACCAACACCAATATCACCAGGGACATCAATATCAGGACCGATATGACGATAAAGCTCACTCATGAAAGCTTGGCAAAAACGCATGATTTCACTATCGCTTTTTCCACGTGGATCAAAATCACTACCACCTTTACCTCCACCAATAGGTAAACCAGTTAATGAGTTTTTAAATGTTTGTTCAAATCCTAAGAATTTAATAATTCCTAAATAAACAGAAGGGTGAAAACGTAATCCTCCTTTGTATGGTCCAATAGCACTGTTAAATTGTACACGATAACCACGATTGACTTTGACATTTCCTTGATCATCTTCCCAAACTACTCTAAAAGAAATAACTCTTTCAGGTTCTACTAATCTTTCTAAAATAGCAAGTTTTTCATATTCAGGATGTACCTTTAAAACAGGTGTTAAACTTGTTAAAACTTCTTCGACAGTTTGAAAAAATTCAGGTTCTGCAGAATTCTTTTCTTTCACTTCTTTTAATACTTTTTCAATATATTCCATACCTATATCCTCCTGCACTCATTATATGGATTTTCAAGAAAAAAATCAAGATGAAAAAAAATTATCACTTACACTTTTTATGAAAATGATAAATTTATAAATAATTATTTATATAAAAAGAAAAAGTCCTTCAGGGCTTTTATTCTTCAATGATTTCTTCAATTGTTTCTTCCGTAATGTCTTCATTGACATAATCTTCTTTATTCAAAAATAAATAAACAATTCCTGCTAAAGCACCACCTATAAAAGGACCTACGATAAATATCCATACTTGAGATAATGTTGTTCCTTGTAAGAATAAAGCAGGAGCTAAACTTCTTGCAGGGTTAACAGAAGTTCCTGTTAAAGGAATTCCAATAATATGTACTAATACTAATGCAAGACCAGCAATAAGACCTGCTGTACTTTTATAATCTTTTCTTGTTGTAACTTGACATACTGTAAAAACAAATAAGAATGTTAAAACAATTTCTACAAGTAAAGAAGGAATCATTCCAAGACCAATAGCAGATGCTTTGTCAAATCCATTTGTGCCAAGTCCAATTTGTGCAATATCAACACCCTCAAGAGAAGTTAATAGATAATATAAAAATCCACTACCAGCAATTCCTCCTAAAACTTGAGAAATCATATAACCAAAAAAATCCTTAACACTTAATTCTTTAGTAATAAGTTTTGCTAATGAGATAGCAGGATTGATATGACATCCAGAAATATGTCCAATAGCATATGACATTGCAACAACAGATAACCCAAATGCAAAAGCAATTCCTAAAATTCCTAGAAAACCAGTAACACCACCAGTTAATGCAGTACTTCCACAGCCAATAAAAACAAGTGTAAAAGTTCCAATAAATTCTGCGATATATTTTTTCATGTTCTTTTCCTCCAAGCGATTAGTCTACAAAACTTTTTTCTTTTTGTCAAATTTTCAAAAATATGGTAAACTTAATCGTGGTGATGAAAATGAAAAAGAAGTTTAAAGAATATCGTATGTTTATATTATGTCTATTGATTTTAATAGCATTTGTGATATTAGGAGTGATATGGTTCATTCAGGGAAGAATATCATTAGTTATTGGAGCTTTATTATTGATAGGTATTGATGCTATTTTGTTATTTGCACGCTATAAGATAATTCTTTTTGATGATATGATGATTATTTATGAATGGAAGATTTTAGCAATGTT
>CALDMQ010000025.1 GCA_937917505.1 uncultured Erysipelotrichaceae bacterium
TAAAAAAGAAGAACAAATGAGTGAACGTTTATATATCATGCAAAGTTATTACAATTCTAATACTTTAATTGATTTCTTACTTGGAGCATCAAATTTTTCTGATTTCTTCTCTCGTCTAAATAGCATTAATGATATCACAGCATACGAAAAAGAACTTGTTGATGAATTGAATACCCAAAAGAAACAACTCAATCAACAAAAATCAACTTTAGATACAGCAAAAGCTGCTTTACAATCTCAAAAATCCTCAGCAAGTGCTTTAGAAAAAAAATTACTTACTGAAGAAAGAAACTTACAAAACAAAATTAATTCAACACAAAAAGAATCTAATAAAATTTCTGCTGCTCAAAAAGAAATAGATGATGAGTTAACTGAATTAATTAACAGTTTACCTTCAGGTGATAGTGGTGGTGATGCAATTCAAGGATCACAAGGAAACGCTGAAGTTGGATATAAGATTGCTAAAAAGGCTTTAAGTAAAATCGGTTCACCTTATTGGTGGGGTGCTCCTGGCGGTGGTTTTGGTGATGGTCAAGGATTAGATAATCCAAACGCAAAATATTTCGATTGTTCTGGTTTTGTTGCTTGGGCTCATCGTCAAGCTGGTGTTAAAATAGGAAGAACAACTGCAAATGCATATGCTTACTCTGGCAAAGCTATTTCAGCAAGTCAGTTACAAGCTGGTGATATTGTAGCATTTAGAAGACCTGGTTCTTCACGTTATCATCATATTGGTATTTACATAGGAAATGGTATTGTGGTTCATGCTTCAGGTGAAGGTTCTACTTGTCGTGGTAACCATGCTTCAAAAGGACATGTTGTTAAGAGAACTTCTTTATCAAGCTTCTCTTATGATAAAACTTATCGAAGATTATATTAAGAATTGAATTCGTTCAATTTTTTTTTTGTTTCACGTGAAACAAAAAAAGTAAGTACATACATACTTACTTTTGATGATACTCTTGATAAATCGTATTTTTAGATACTCCACGTTGTTTGGCAACTTCTTTAATTGCATCTTTCGTAGACATGCCTTTTTCAATATACTCATCTACATGTTCTTGAATACTTTGTTCAAAAATTGTTGTTTCTTCTTGATGATGATTACCTTCTACTACAATAACCATTTCACCTTTCATATCATCAACAACTTCAAGAATTTCTTGTATTGTCCCACGATTGATTTCTTCATGCTTCTTTGTAATTTCTCTTGCTAAAGCAATATGCCTATCCCCTAATATTTTCAACATTAATTGTAATGTTTTTTTTATACGATGTGGTGATTCATAAAAAACAATTGTTTCTTTATAAGATTTTAATTCTTCTAACTCTTTTTTCTTTTTCTTATCCAAATGATCTAAAAATCCATAAAATAAGAATGGTTGTGGACATATACCTGAAACAACTAATGCATTTAGACAAGCATTAGCACCAGAAATTGGAACAACATTATATCCCTGTTCAATAACTTCCTTAACAAGTTCATAACCTGGATCACTGATAGCTGGATAACCTGCGTCACTAACTAATGCTATATTATGATTCTCATTTAATAAAGAGATAATCTTAGGAATAGATGAAATAATATTATGTTCATGATGAGATATTAATTTTGTACTAATGTCAAAATGATTTAATAATTTAATTGTATTACGTGTATCTTCTGCCGCAATATAATCAACCTCTTTTAATATTTCAACAGCACGAAAAGTCATTTCACTTAAATTACCAATTGGTGTTGCTACTAAAAATAAAGTTGATTTATTATTTTCAAAACTCTTTTGTCTATTCATCTTCCATCTCTCCAAACATTCTTCTTACTTCTTGACTATAACATCCATCATCTTCGTGAGCATATAAAGGTGCTTCTATCGTCATTCCTTTTTGACCTTTATACATCCCTTCTATTAAAAAAATATGAGAATCCTTTCCTACTTTTGGATATACAAATCTTATCCTTTTTGGTTCTATATCATATTTCTTCATACATTCTATGATTTCTATCATTCTATCAGGACGATGTACCATTGCAAAACGTCCTTTATTATCTAAGATTGTTGCAGCTGATTTAATAATTCCTTCTAAATCAATCTTAATTTCGTGTCTTGCAATTTGTAAATATTTATTATCATTCAGATTACTTTTTTCTCCTACCTTAAAAAAAGGAGGATTACATACAATCAGTTTTACTTTTTTTGCATCTTTGACATAATCTTGAATGTCTTGATGAACAATCTCAATTTGATTAGAGAGTTCATTAAGTTCTATATTCTTTTTTGCAAGTGCTACAGCTTCTTCTTGAATCTCAATACCTATAATAGGTTTATCAGTTCTTCTTGATAACAAAAGCGGAATCGCAGCATTGTTTGTTCCAAAATCAACAATCGTTGAAACATCTTTATTAATTGTACAAAAGTTAGCTAATAAAACAGTATCCAAAGAAAAGTTAAACATATCTTTTCTTTGGATAATCTTCATATTCTTATGTGCTAATAAATAATTAACGACTTCTTGGCTCATCTTGTTCTTTATCTTTATGAGATAATCTTTTCACTTCATTTAAAGATACAAATGAAACATTACCTTCATACTCAACTTTTAATAAATCACTAATCACATTTAAGCCAACAACTTTTACAATTTTATCTTCATATTTAACCTTTGATCCAATTTTAGGGAAACGTTTCTTTTCTTCTTTATATGTTTCATCTTCATATTTTAAACAACATAACAAACGTCCACATGCACCAGAAATCTTATCGATATTAATCGCAAGCATTTGGTTTTTCGCCATATTAATTGAAACACCATCAAATTCTCCTAAAAATGAAGAACAACAAAGTGGTAACCCACATGCTCCTAATCCCCCAACAATCTTAGATTTATCACGAGGACCAATTTGTCTTAATTCAATACGACATTTAAATACACTTGCAAGTTCTTTTAAAAGTTCTCTAAAGTCTACTCTTGTTTCAGAAGTATACATAAAGATAACTTTTGAAGCATCTAATGTATATTCACAACTAACAAGATGCATATCTAACTCATATTTAGATACTATATTTTTACAGATCTCTAATGATTTTTCTGCCTTTGCTTTATTAAATTTATATAAATCCAAATCAGCTCTATTAGCTTTTCTTTTGATTTCCTTTAACTCTGTATCTAAATTAAATTCAGATAAATCTGTTAAATCTGCTACTAATTCACCAAGTTCAAGTCCACGTATTGTTTCAACAACTACCTTATCTCCTTTATAAAGATCAAGATGAGTAGAGAAAAAATAGAACTTTCCAACATTGTTAAATCTTATTTTCGCTAGTTTTTGTTCCATATTTTATCCTTTCTATAATCTATACATCATACTATCCATTAAAAGCAATATATTTGCATTTGTTCCAAATAAATATTCTGTATTCAATATCAATTCTATCTGTTCTATAACTTTATCCAAAGAAACATCAACTTTCTCATATAATCCCTTATAAGAAGGATAAGTTAATGTTCTATTTTGTTTCACGTGAAACAAATCTTTCATTCCTAATACTAACATATTTAAGAAAAGTTGTATAATATCTTTTTCTTTACCATGATTTTTTAATAAATGAGTTTGAACATTAATAATAAGATTATCTCTATGAAAATATAAATCTTCAATAAAATGATAAACTTCTAATTTCAACTCATCAAATAACTCAGATTCAATGTACTGTTCACATTCTTCATATGTAGAAAAAAATTCAGATAAAACATTAATATCATCTTGCATTAAATCTCTATCTTTTAACTTTTGGATCAACACTTTCTTTTGAGTTGGTAATAATTGAATAACCTGACAACGAGATTGAATGGTTGGTAATACTCTACTTAAGTTTTGACAAGTGAAGATTGCATAAACTCCTGCAATTGGTTCTTCAAGAACTTTTAATAAACTATTCATTGCTTCTGGAGTAGAATTTTCAATATTTTCCATTAAATAAATTTTAGCTTTCCCCTCTAAAGAAGATTTAGCAAATTGTTCTTGAATATATTCAATTTGTCCTTTTTTAATAGATTCTTTTTTACCATCAACATAAATCAAATCACCATAATTATGTTGAGCTATTCTTTCACATTCATGACACTTATCACAAGCTAATACATCATTTTCACAAATCAATGACTTTGCTATATAATGAGCAGCTTCTTGACTATTCTTGCCAACTAATAAAAAAGCATGTGGTATTTTTTGAGATTGAAAACAGTTAGATAAAATTTGATAAAAGATAGGTTGTTCTTGTTTGAGTGTCTCTTTTAAAGTCATAGCACTTCTCTAATCTTTCCAATAACTTGATCAAAAACATTTTCAATACTTTGACTTGCATCAACCTTCACAATACGTTTTGGATACTTATCACAGATTTGCAAATATCCTTGATAAACTTTATAATGAAAATCCATGTTTTCCATATCAAGACGGTTAACTTCCCTATCTTTATTCATAGCAATTCTTTGCATACCTAATTCTGGTTGAATATCAAAGAAAATTGTTCTTTCAGGTAAGATATTTTCAGTTGCGAATAAATTCATTTCATAAACCTCATCAATATCAATACCTCTTGCTAATCCTTGATAAACAAGTGAGCTATCAATAAAACGATCACAAATAACAATTGCTCCTTG
>CALDMQ010000026.1 GCA_937917505.1 uncultured Erysipelotrichaceae bacterium
GGTTTTTTTGTTTCACACATTTCATGTGTTCAACTGACTAAAGTCTAAAGACAAACAAAAAAAGGGAACGTTTGTTCCCTTACTTTGTTGTGCTTCCAAAACCACCATTACGTTCTTCTGTTACATCATCATCTTCGACTAAACCATACTGCATAAATATACCTTGAGCAAATCCTTGTCCTGGTGCAACTTCTACTGTTTTATCTTCATTAGAATCATTTGTGATTTTAATAAATATATGTCCTTCATTATCTGAATAGAAATAATCACTGTCAATAACACCTACTGTATTATTTAATTGTAAACGAAATTTAAATCCCAATCCACTTCTTGGATAAATCATCAATACCCATCTTGAATTCATTTCGCAACGAATACCAGTTGGAACTTTTAATGTTTCTCCAGGTTTTAATAAGATATGAATTGGTGTATAAAAATCATACCCTGCTGATCCTTTTGTTGCACGTTTTGGTAATTTTAAATCCTCATAAATAGCTTTGATTTCTTCTTTTGAAAAATCAAAATCATCTAACATTGCTTCTTCAAATTGTTGATATGATACTTTACTAAATTTTGCTGTTTCCATAATTCCTCCTTATTAACGGACTCCTCCGCCTCCACCACCGGAGAAGCCACCACCGCCTCCGCCAAATGATGAGCTTCCACCAAATCCAGACGAAGCATTCGCTTGTGCAGCGTTCACTGCTGAATACATACTATTTCTTGTAAACACATGAATCATATGCATTGTATAAATTGTATCTAATTCTGATTGTTCATTGAATGTTGGACAAAGTTTTCCTAATTGTTCTTCTACTTTATCTGCAATACCTAATATAGATGCAAAGATTAAATATTCTTCCCACATCTTCACTTCAATGACACTCTTTTCATCAATCAAACTCATTTCTTCTAGGAAATACTTAAAACCTAAAATATGTTCCATTTCTTCCCTTATAGAAGTATCATAAACTTCTACTTCTTTTGTGGTATTGAAACCAAGAACTTTAGTTGCAATACTTTCTAATGAATAAAGACCTTTCTTTTGATATTCATCTTTGATATACAAATCAATACTTGAAAACCATTCTTCAATATCTTCATAGTGCTTACCACACCATTTTTCAAACTCTTTCGTTTCAAGCACTCCATTACTTCCTGCAGCTTGTTTAAAGAATGTTAACAAACGTTTTTCTAATGGATGAGTTACTGGTATATCTTGTTTGAAATCAATAGAATATCCATCCTTTTTAAATACAAATAAATGTGTTACTTCTTCTTTTTCAAAGTTAATATATCCTTTTTGAATCCATCTTAATAATATAGCTGCAATTAATCCTGATTTATCATCTTCGCCTATAATATCCAACATACGTGATAAATAATAAAATTCAAATGGATCTTTATGACATGGTATATCTCTAAAAAAGTTTACTTCTTCTTTACTTCTTTTTAATAGTTGACCATCTCTAAATTGATATCCGCCTTTTGTTTTAGCACCTAACACTGCACAGAATCCTACTATAACTGCCACAATTCCAAAAACAACACCTACTCCTATTACCATAGAATGATCTTTTTTATAAACAAATGAAGAATAGTTATCACCTTGATCATACTCACTATCATCATAATTGCTACCTTCTTTAGCATCATCTAAAATATCTTGAAAATCTTGATTATTTGGATGAGCCGAAGCAAAAGTTCCATTATTCATACGCATAAGAAGTTGCATCTTTGCACCCTCAGGCACAGATTCTGTTGTTTCCATCACAACATTTCCATCTTCAAACCAAACATTTCCATAATAACCAAAAGCCCAGATATTAGCATTTTCCTTACTAAAATTTGTTGGTCCATCAAGAATAATCTTCACATATGCAGGCTCTAAACTTAATTCAGAAAAGAAAGCATAATTAAACCCCTGATCATTTTGGTATTGTTGAACGAAGTTTGTAATGTCATATTCAAAAGTATAAACACGTTCTCCATACTCTCCAATCCCAAAACAAAGTTCATACGAATCTTCCTTAACTACCAAACCACATTTTCCATCTTTTTCAATTTTATCTGCATCAACATCCCATTCACCAATATTTTTGTATTCCAAACCTTGTTCATCTTTAACACTTAAATTTTCAATCTTAGAATCACCCATATTATTGAAAACTTTATAAATTTCTGTTCCTTCATCAATATCCATTGTCCATTTCTCTTGGATATGAGCAGTGCCATCACTTTTTAGCGTTGCAAAAATACGCATATCCTTTAAATCAGTATGAGATGCATTAACTCCATTTATTGATAATAATGCAATAACAAAAACTGAAAAAAGAACACTTAATATTTTTTTCATACTAAAATTCTACCTTTGGAACTTCTCTTGATTGTTCATCTGTTTCAAAGAATTTAAATTCTTCAAAATGAAATAAATTTGCAATAATATTTGAAGGAAACATTTCTAATTTATTTTGATAAGTATA
>CALDMQ010000027.1 GCA_937917505.1 uncultured Erysipelotrichaceae bacterium
GTTCGGTATACTAAAGCCATAAAGTTGGGAGGAATAATATGAAAGACAAAATGATGGAAGCTATTTTAAAAGTAGCAGAAAAATTGCAAACAAATCGTTATATGTCAGCAATCAGAAATGCCTTTACTGCATTATTGCCAATAACGATTTGTGGAGCATTTAGTGTTTTATTTACGAGTGTTGTTTGTACACCAAATGAAAAAGGATTAAGTTTAGCTAACTTTGAAATGTTTAAATGGTTAGAAAACTTAAATCCAATGTTCGATGCTGCATATTATGCAACATTAAATTTCTTAACTATTGGTTTAATTGTTTTGATTGCTATGGAATTAGGAAAACAATATGGACAAGATGACAAAACATTACCACTAGTTGCATTATCATGTTATGTAACATTATGTGCAACTACGATGATTGTTACAAATGATGAAGGTGTTGCAATTGAGGTGGCAGATATCTTAGCTGTGAAGTTCACAAATGCACAAGGATTATTCATGGCGATGATTTCTAGTATTATTTCAAGTGAATTGTATATTAGATTTGTGAAGAGTGGAAAACTAAGAATTACTTTACCAGAAACAGTCCCAAGTAACGTAGCAAATGCATTTAATGTATTATTGCCAGGTGTTGCTACAATCTTAATTGTTTCAGGATTAGGATTAGCATTTAGTACAATTTTCGGATATTCGTTCTATGAAGCGATAGCAAAATGGATTCAAGCACCATTAACAGGGGTTTTGACAGGCTTACCTGGTTACTTACTCTTGTTCTGGGTATCTACATTATTATGGGTTGTTGGTATTCATGGTACACAAACTTTAGGTGCAATTTACTCTGCTCCAATGTTATTAGCATTAACTGAAAATATTGATGCAGTAGCTAAAGGTATTGAACCTACTAATATTTTAAGTTCTGGATTCATTAGTTGTTATACAATTATCACAGGGGCAGGGATTACAGGTGGTTTATTAATTGCTATCTTGTTGTTTTCAAAACGTGATGATTATCGTACAATTGCTAAATTATCAATTGCTCCAGCTATCTTTAATCCTATTTTAGCAATTCCATTTATGTTAGCTCCAATTGTTTCTGCATCATTTGCATATTGGATGACAACAATTGGATTTGCAAAAGTAATTTGTTTCCAAATTCCATGGACAACACCTGTGGGATTAATGGGATTCTTAGGAACTGGTGGACATGTTGGAACAGCAATCACACAAATTATTTGTGTATTATTAGCAGTTGTCATTTATACACCATTTGTACTTATCACTAATAAACAAGCTGCTTTAGAAGAAGCATAAGTGAATGCATAAAAGAAAGAAGAAGGTAAATAGCATGGACAAGGGAGCATTAACAGAAACACAAAAAAACATTATTCAAATTCGTAAAAGAATGAATCGTCGATCAATTGAAGAAGAAAAATTTGATGGATTTACTAAAGCAAAAACGTGGACATATTTATGGATCTTCCTTTTTACGCCATATGGAGTATATCGTTTATTTGATAAAAAGAATGAATTTTTATACCAACAAAAAGTTGCCTGGTTAATTGTTTCGGTTGTTTATGTTATTTATTTGATTAAACAGTTGGTATAAATAAAAATAAAAGGTTATAAGACTCTTCTTATAACCTTTCAAAATGAGGTAATGATAAAATGAAGTTAATAATTGAAGAAAATGAAGAAAAAATGAGTGAAAGTTGTATGCATATTGTTCTTGGAGCAATGATGCAAGATAAACGTGTGAATATCTCATTGACATCAGGAAGATCTCCTAGAAAAATGTATGAAATGATGATTCCTTATGTTAAAAATCAAGATAAATTTAAAGATATTCAATATTATATCTTTGATGATGGACCATGGATTGGTAAAGAACATGGACCAATTTGGGATGAAATGCATGAATTATTTTATACACCAGCCAATATACCTGATTCACAAATTCATAGTATAACTGAAGAAAATTGGGATAGTTATGATGAAGATATTAAAAATGGCGGTGGAATAGATGTGATGGTTATTGGGTTAGGATGGGATGGACATTTCTGTAGTAATTGTCCACGTAGTACACCTATGGATAGCTATACTTATAAAATTAATCGTGATGAACAAGTTGCGGTTAATCCAACATATCGACCAAGACCTGATATTCCGTATGTTTATACAATGGGACCAAAAAGTTTAATGCGTGTTAAACACTTGGTAATGATTGTTAATGGTCGAGAAAAAGCTGAAATTCTAAAAAAAGTATTAGAAAGTGATGTAACTGATGAATTACCAGCAACGATTTTAAAATTACATCCTAATTTTACAATTCTCGCTGATAAAGAAGCTGCATCGTTATTAGATTTAGAAAAATGTAAAAGATTGTAAGAAAAGAGGAAAAAAATATGGAAAAAAAACCTGTAAAAATTGTAACAATTGGTGGAGGAAGTAGTTATACTCCAGAATT
>CALDMQ010000028.1 GCA_937917505.1 uncultured Erysipelotrichaceae bacterium
TAGCATTTTCCATTAAAGCTATTAAAGAATCAAAGTATGTTATTTCTTCTTTGGTTAGTGTAATTTGTTCGTTTAAATAGCGTAAAGCATTTTTAGCTTTTTGATATTTATTATAATAACGTTTAGCATTTGTTTTCCCGTCATAGCGTTCATCAAGTTCAATTGTCATCTTTGTATTATCATAATAATTATCAACAGTAATAGATGTTAATCCTTTTTGTAATAAATGAATATTTGCAAATAGTAGGTCACCTTTAATACGATATTCGTCACTATTTTGACAATCAAATAATTCTTTTTCTAATTTGTTTAATTTCGTTACATTTTTTGTGTATTCATTTTGTATGAATTTTTGTAAATCAGATGTTTGTTGCTTAATACGATCTTTTTGGTCTATCAAATCATATCGTTTATCTAGACCATCAAATAATTCATAGCTTGTATATTCGCAATTTAAATGTGTTAAAGGAATTAAATGAAATGATTCTGTTGGATTGTTATGAATATAAAGTGTCTTTGAATCACGAATTGTTTGCATGATTTTACTAAATTCTTCACCATGATCAATACGATAAAGAACTTCTCTAGAGAGTTCAGGAGAAAACCCTTGGTAAACTTTTGTAAGATTATCACAAACTTGATAATCACTTTCAAAAGGATTTTTCTTATCCAATAAAGGTGGGAGTTGATAGGTTGCTCCTGGTTGCAAAATTCTTTGTGTATTCATAGCAGGAGATATACGCTTTAAACAATCAATGATTTTCAAGTTTTCATGAGTCAATGTCACATTAGAATGTTTACCCATAATTTCAATAAATAAATGATATTTCACAATATCTTTTAATTCATTTGTTCCTACACAAGTGATATCAATAATACGGTCGAATTGTACTTGTTCAATAGATTCGATATAAGCACCTTCTAAATGCTTTCTCATTAACATTGTATAAGCATTTGGATTTGCAGGTGTTGGATATGTTAAAGATGTTAATTGCGTTCTTGCGTACATAGGATGTATAGAAATAAATAATTTATAATTTTTTGAATGAGAGCGGATATTCATCACAAGTTCATATTGAGATATTTGATATATTTTACTAATACGGCCACGTAAGATTTGTTGTTGATATTCCTTCACAACACGTGACATCATAATTCCATCATAAGCCATTTTTTCATCACCATGAAATAGTATAACATAAATAAAAAAGAATTGACATGAAAGTTGTCATCATGTAACATTATTGCATAAGAAGAGGTGGTAAGATGAAACAAGGTCAATTAATTATTTTAAGTGGTCCTAGTGGTGTAGGAAAAGGAACAGTTAGGGAAGAATTGTTTAAAGATGAATCTTTGAATTTAGCATATTCAATTTCTATGACAACAAGACAACCAAGACCAGCAGAAAAAGATGGTATTGATTATTTCTTTGTGAAGGAAGAGGAATTCAAAGATAAGATTGAAAAAGGTGAACTTTTAGAATATGCACAATTTGTAGGAAACTATTATGGAACTCCTCAATTTTATGTTGATAAGCTTTTAAGTGAAGGGAAAAATGTTGTTTTAGAAATAGAAGTTCAAGGGGCATTACAAGTGATGGCAAAACGTCCTGATGCTTTAACGATCTTTTTAGTACCACCTTCATTTGAAGAATTAGAACGTCGTATTCGTGGGAGACGTACTGAAGCTGAAGAAGTTGTTAGAGAACGCTTGGACAAAGCAAGAAAAGAAATTGCAACACAAGATGAATATAAATATGTTGTTGTGAATGATACAATTATGAATGCGAAGGAACATATTGCTCAAATTATCAGAGATAATGTGTTATAATAATGAAAAATGACAGAGAGTAATTTTTTAAATCTCTGTTTTTTCTTTGTTTGAAAGATAGTTGATTGAGTATTAAAATAATAATTTATAAGAAATATACGTGAAAAAAGAAAATAAATGTTATTGGTTATTCTCAATTAAGAAGGTTCTTTTTTACAATGTT
>CALDMQ010000029.1 GCA_937917505.1 uncultured Erysipelotrichaceae bacterium
AATACTATGTCTTATCGTTTGTTTGAACTTACAGGATTGTTTCAAATCATGCCTTATTTTGAAACATTAGATGATATTAAGGAGGAGTCGCTATGAATATGATGGAAGTAAGTTTTAGTGCGACTTTGGATAATGAAAACTTTGCAAGAACAACAGTCGGGGCTTTTTTAACGCAATTAAATCCAACGATCGATGAAATCATTGAAATTAAGACGATTGTTGCTGAAGCAGTGAGTAATGCAATTATTCATGGGTATAATCAAAATCCTGAATGTAAGGTTGTTATAAAGATGGAAGTTGTAGATCGTCAAATTAAATTGATTATTCAAGATTATGGAAAAGGTATTGAGAATTTAGAAGAAGTAAAAACGCCTTTTTATACAACGGCTAAAGAATTAGAACATGCAGGTATGGGAATGACCATTATTGAAACATTAGCAGATTCATTAGAGATAGAAAGTATTATCAATATAGGAACAAAACTGATTATTAAAAAAAGACTACAAGATCATGGCGAACACTAAAACATTAGACTTGTTAGAAAAAGTACGTTTAGGGGACGAACGTGCTAAGGAACAAGTTGTGAAGGATAATTTGGGGTTGGTATGGTCAATTGTACATCGTTTTAAGAATAGTTATTACGATAAAGAAGATTTGTTTCAAATTGGTTGTATTGGTTTAATGAAAGCTATTAATCATTTTGATCCAACTTATCAAGTTCAGTTTTCTACATATGCTGTACCAATTATTATGGGAGAAATCAAACGCTATTTTAGAGATGACGGAACAATTAAAGTATCACGCTCTTTAAAAGAATTGAATATTAAAGTTACAAAAGCAAAAGAAATCTTGCAGGCAAACCAAGGAGAAGAACCTACAGTTGAAGATATTGCTAAGTATTTACAAGTTGATGTTCAAGACGTTGTTGAGGCTATAGATGCATCTTATTATCCAACATCTTTGAATGAGCCTATTTATGAAAAAGATGGATCAATGATTAGTATGGAAGATCGTATTGTAGATAAGAGTCATGATATGTGGTTTGAAAAGATTGCTTTAGAAATGGAAATGCAGAAACTTGATGATAAAGAAAAGATGATTTTATATATGCGTTATCAACTAGATTATAATCAAGATGCAATTGCGAAAAGATTAGGCATATCACAAGTACAAGTTTCACGTTTAGAAAAGAAAATTGTAACAAAGTTAAGAACACGCTTAAAAGATAATGAATAATATGCTATAATCATATGGGGTGTTGAAAATGGAAAAAGAAGATCTTAAAAAATCATTATTTGAATATGTAAAAGTTATTATTTTTACGATTGTTATTACTTTTGGAGTTTTGTATTTTATACAGATTTCTCGTGTTGTAGGATCTTCAATGGAACCCACTTATCATCATGGTAATATTATTCTTGTAGATAAAGTGTTTTATAAACAACCAGCATATAATGATATTGTTGTGGTTGAATATCCAGTAAGTATCAATGAGCAACAAATTATTAAACGAATTGTTGGATTGCCTGGTGATCATATAGAAATGAAAGATAATCAATTGTATCGTAATGATGAATTATTGAAAGAGGATTATATTAATGAACCAATGGTTAATAATAAAGATTTTTCTTATGATATTCCAGAAGGAAAGATTTTTGTTATGGGAGATAATCGTAATCACAGTGTTGATTCTAGAGAAATTGGTTATGTTGATTTTGATGAACAGGTTGTTGGTAGGGTGTTTTTTAAGGTCTTCTAAGGCCTTTTTTCTTTTTAGTGTAGTTGAAAGCGGTGTCTATTGAAAAAATATGATTTTAGTAGTCAAAGAGAAGTTTTTCTGCTAGAATGAACATATCAAAAAAGAAAGGGTGAAATTATGGCTTATAGATTTAACATAGCTCGTAGAAATGCAATTTTAAATTTTTCAGAAGAATTTTGTCAAAGTCGTTGTCAATTAATTGAAAGTGAGTCTTTTGCAAAAGTATTAGAGAAATATATTAAGGATATTAAAAGACGTGATACAACTATTTATGAATACTTACATGATATTCAAAGTGATGATGTTGATTTATTGGATAATTTAAGAGGGATTTTTAAATTATTGTTAGTTATGACATCTGAAGAAATTTGTACAATTCGTCCGGAAGTAACTCCATATTTTCAAGATAAAGAAATGTTTATTGCTTTAGTAGAAGATATTTATTTATTTTGGCGTCGTTTACAAAGATATGCAGTTGTGTTTAATGAAACAACAAGATCTGGTTATCAAAATGTACAATTTGCTGATGCACAAAGTGAATTTGAGGATTTGGTTTTAGAAGTTTATCGTTCTATTGAAAGAGCTTTAGGTAAAAAAGATAAAGTTATGAGACAAATTACAGCTGGTGTCAATGCTGGTTTGACTGTTACACATATGCGTTCTTTCTTACCTTATGAATATCGTAATTTAGATGAAATTCCTTTTATTGAATCAGTGGTTATTCACCCACCATTTATTGCATATTCTAAACGTAATAAAAGAGATGGAGTATTCCCAGAAACAAAAGTAAATCCAATTGAAGATAAGAAATTTGATGAAGATTCATGGTTCTGTTATCCAGCTAAAGTTGGAGATTTGTTATGTTTTGTTTATTTTAATATTAAATTTATGGCACAAGGTGTGACATTATGTAACTTATTTGATTTAGCAGATGAACAAGAATATAGAAATAGAAAACCAGATTTAATTTATGTTTATGGATATGAAGATGGTGAAATGAATCAAGCATTTTATCAAGATGAGAAGAATGATATGATGGTTGCTTTGTTATCAGCACATGATGATTTTGATTATTTTGGATATATGAAAAAAATGATTTTAACATTACATAACGTAAGAAAAATCAATCAAAAACAATTACCTATTCATGGAGCAATGGTAAAAATGCAACTTCATAATGGAGAATCAAAGAATATTGTTGTGATGGGAGATAGTGGTGCTGGTAAGAGTGAAACTATTGAACAGATTAAAGTTATTGGAGCAGCATATATTACTGATTTAAAGACAATTTATGATGATATGGGTGTTCTCTCTTATGATGATAATGGTCAAATTAGAACTTCAGGAACTGAAATTGGAGCTTTTGTTCGTTTAGATGACTTAGATGCTGGATATAGTTTTAAGGAATTAGATAGATCTGTATTTATGAATCCAGATAAGGTCAATGCACGTATTGTTATTCCAATTACTGATTATAAAGATGTTGTTGAAAAACATCATGTTGATATGTTCTTATATGCAAATAATTATGAAGATAAAGAAGAAGCTTTACATTTCTTTGAAGATGAAAAAGAAGCTCTTGAAATCTTTAGAGCAGGAAATCGTATGGCGAAAGGAACAACAACTGAAAATGGTTTGGTAGGAAGTTATTTTGCAAATCCATTTGGTCCTGTTCAAAGAGAAGAACAAACAGAACCAATCTTACAAGATTATTTCCATCAAATGTTTAAACAAGGTATTAAAGTTGGTCAATTACGTACAAAACTTGGAATTAAAGGTAATGAACATAAAGGACCAAAAGAAGCAGCTATTGCTATTTTAAAATATATTTCATAAATTCACCACATTGTTAACATTGTAACA
>CALDMQ010000030.1 GCA_937917505.1 uncultured Erysipelotrichaceae bacterium
TAAAAATAATCAATTAATACTAGGAGGCTATATGAAAGAAACAATTCTTTATTACCACATAACAGATGAAATGAAAGCATATTTAATGCAACTTCAAGATCAACTTCATATTCATCTTCAAGAAATTACAGATCAAGATATACATCAAAAAATGGGATATATATTACATATTCCAGAATATGAAAAACAAGAGAATCAATTCTTACCAAAACCAAAATCATCATTACTTTATTTTGCACATATGAGTGATAAGCAACTTGATATACTACAGTTATTACGTCAATCAGGTTTACCCTCTATTCCATTTAAAGCAATGATGACACCACATAATTTAGATTTTACATTCTATGAATTGTATCATGAAATAGAAGAAGAATATTTGATGATGTCAAAAAGATAAAGGTTCAGATAAGTTGAAAGAAGAAAGTAATCAGTAAAGAAGGAGTGATTACGATAACTTGGTGTCAATTGTTAATGCTAAGTTATCTTTTTTTGTTGCTTTTTTAATACATAGTTTGATTTTTATTTATTTTAATGAATATTATGAGTTGTTTGAAGTTTAAATTTTTAAAATAAATTCTTCTTTAATAAAAGAGGCTTAATTTCATTGGTAGGTAAAGGTTTATCCAATAGATATCCTTGAATATAGTTATGATTTAAAGGTAATATCAATTCTAATTTTTTATTGTTTCAAGCGCCTTTAAACAAACTTCTATATTGATATGGGGAGCAAAGCCTATAACAAATTGAATAAAGATTTGATTATAGCTATCTGATTCTCAATTCTTCACAAATGCTTTATTTATTTTGACGATATTAAAATAAGTCATTCTTAAAATATTTAAAGATGAGTATCTTCTTTAAGAATATAATTACCAAAATCGCGAAGATAAATTTCATTTAAAGATTTAAATTCACCAATATCAACGAGCATAATTGCAAAAAATATGGATTAAATGACTATTTATTTTTTGTTGGAAAGATTCTAAAAATTAAGAATGATTAGGAATTTGAGTAAGAGTAACAATATGAATTTGTCTACTTATAACAGTAATAATACCTATAAAAATAAGATTTCTTCCTCTTCGATGAGAAAAACATGATTACGACATCTTAGCCAAAAATATTATTGATTATCGTTTCTATTACAGAATTTTATGCTATGATAATCTGTTTTACAATTTTGTATTTGTATGATTGATAAATAAAATTTTTGTCAATCATCAGAATGGACTTTATTTTTTCATGTTGAAAGAAGCTTATGAACATGTTCTTCAGGTAAATTGAAGTATCTCTCTTGAGCTGAAGAACGTCTAAAAAACCTGTGTTTAAATTACTTATATAAATAAAATCGTTAGTACTACTCGTAAGTGCTTCAAATAGTTGATTACAACGTGATTTAATAGTTTTCTTTAGAAAAAAACGATACCTTGGGAAGTATCGCTATCAAATGTAAAAATTATGTTTTCATCATATGTTCAAAAGTCTGCTCTTTGTTAATATTTGTATCTATATCTTTATCAATTTCGTCAAAATCAAACTGCTTGACAGCTTTTACAACACGAAAAGCAGTTTTGGCATTATGAACAACAGGTCTTAATTGATTAATAATAGGAATAAGTTGATTCGCAGTGTATAATGTTTTTTGGGCTGTTCTAAGAGTTGATTGTAAGGAAATTTGATTAAAAGAATATCGCATAGATTGTAAGAGTGATGGTTTTTGGGGCATCATTGGATAATAAGGTTGTTGATAGGGAAAATAGGGATCATAAGGATATTGGGGATACATACTAACACCTCCTTATATAATATATGAGCAGATGCTAAAAATGTGTTATGAATCACTTTTGAAGTAATGAACTTGTTTTGTGTCAGTATCATATATTGCTAAAGTATAATTCATAAGTGCTTCACATTCTTTAGGACTACGATCTTCAAAGTAATAGTAACCGTACTTTATTTGAGATATTTGTAGGGGTTCACTAGATAGAAAACCAAGATCAAAATCTATAGGAAGTGTTTTCCAAGAGTCATCAAGAAATGTAATGTCATCACATGAATATACAATATAAGTATAACCATCATTAAACCATCCACGCTCATTGATATACTCAATTTCTTGGGGATTTATTAAAGAAACATTGATTTCATTTGTGATATCTTTATGTTTTTGACAACCCGTACATAATAAAATCAAAAATAAAACCAATAAACTAATTTTCTTCATCTTTATACTCCAATATATCACCAACTTGGCAATCAAGGGTTTTACATATAGCTTCTAATGTAGAAAATTTGATTGCCTTTGCTTTACCATTTTTTAGTATTGAGATATTTGCAATAGTAATACCAACTTTTTCAGAAAGTTCTGTTACTGACATTTTTCGTTTAGCAAGCATAACATCAATATTTACAATAATCATAAAATTTCACCCCTCTATATAGTGAGATTATTTTCTTCTTGAATTTCACAAGCATTTTCAATGAGTTTTGTAAGTGCATAACAGATAACTGCAATACCACTAACAATAAATTCAATAAAAATTCCCCATACGATTAAAGAACCACTCACAAAATGATTCATATATAAAATGATAAAACAAATTATAAAAAAAATAAATAATGATATAGCTACGATTGTAATCATTCTCATATGGTTGACATTATCTCTACAAAAACTATTTCCATGAGAAATGTTTTGACATATCTTGTAAAAATGGAATAATGCATAACAACACAATAAGAATAAAATAAATGTACAGATTGTACCCACTAAATCGAGTTGTTCTAATTCAGGATATTCTTCGATTGCTATTTTTTTAGCTATAGGAATAATCCAAAAACAAAAGAATGTAGTCACAAAGGTAGATAAAATTGTAAACGATTTTAATAAACATGTTATTTTTTTTAGTTTCATATTCTTCACCTCGAATTAAATATACATCACAATATCTTGAAAATCAATAAAAATTTATCGCAAAACGATAAAAACATAATAATTTTGCGTTTTTTTGAGTTTTGTTGTATAATCTAGTGGCTTGAAAGGAGGCGTTTTTAATGAAATTATTTGAGAGTTATCAGTTTCAACCTTTTGTAAAGGAAACAATTCAAGAAATGAATTTTGAAACACCTACAAAAATACAAAAAGAAGTTATGCCTTTGGTATATAAAAATAGAGATATTATTGGAATCTCACAAACAGGAACAGGAAAAACACATGCTTTTTTAATTCCGGTGATGGATATGATAGATGAGGAAGAAGACTGTGTACAAGCTGTTATTACTGCTCCAACAAGAGAACTTGCAACACAAATTTATGAACATGCAAAAGTATTTATGAAACATAATGAAAATTTAAGAGTTTCATTAATGATTGGTGGTAGCGATAAACAAAAGGCAATTCAAAAATTATCAACACAACCACATGTTGTGATTGGAACACCAGGACGTATTAAAGACTTATCTTTAAATGAACAGGCATTGCGTATTACAACTGCAGATATTTTTATTATTGATGAAGCAGATATGACATTAGAATTTGGATATTTAGAAGATTTAGATGCGGTATTAGGTAAGATGAAAGACAATCTTCAGATGATGGTTTTTTCTGCAACAATTCCTCAAATGTTAAGACCTTTCTTACAAAAATATATGAAAGCTCCTAAGATTATTGAAATTGATGAACATTTAACAACATCTCGTAATGTTTCTCATTATTTAGTTCCAACAAAACATCGTCAACGTTATATTGTTTTAAAAGAAATTATGAATATTATTGATCCTTATATTTGCATTATCTTCTGTAATAAACGTGTAGAAGCGGCCAATATTACTAAACTATTGAGAGAAGACGGGTTTAAAGTTGGAGAAATTCATGGGGATTTAGAGCCAAGAGAAAGACGTCAAATGATGCGTCGTATTAAGAATATGGATTATCAATATATTGTAGCAACAGATATAGCAGCAAGAGGTATTGACATTGATGGTGTTAGTCATATTATTAACATGGGATTCCCTAAAGAACTAGATTTCTATATTCATCGTAGTGGACGTTGTGGACGTGGAAAATACACTGGTGAATGTTATAGTATGTATGACACAACTGATCAACAATTAGTTGAAGCCCTTGAAAGAAAAGGAATTACGTTTGAAATGCGTGAATTAAAAGGAAATCAATTTATTGCTTCTAAAGATCGTGAAAGACGTAAATCAAGAGTGAAGCATCAATCTGATTTAGAAAAACAAATCACATCTATGGTCAGAAAACCAACAAAAGTGAAACCTGGATATAAAAAGAAAAGAAAAAGAGAAATTGAAAAATTAGTGAGAAAAGAAAAACGTGCTATTATCCAACAGGATATTCGTAGACAAAAGAAAGAACGTGCTAAACAAGCACAAAGAGAAAAAAGAGAAAGAGAGGAATAGACAATGTTAATAGGAAGTCATGTTTCTATGAGTGGTAAAGACATGATGCTTAATTCAGTTAAAGAAGCGTTATCATACAATGCCACAACATTTATGTTTTACACAGGTGCTCCTCAAAATACAGCACGTAAAGCAATCAGTGAGTTACATATTGAAGAGGCGAGATCATTGATGCAAGAACATGGTATTGATATTGATAATGTTGTAGTTCATGCTCCTTATATTATCAATCTTGCTAATACAATTAAGCCTGAAACATTTGAACTAGCAGTCAGTTTTTTAAAACAAGAAATTGAACGTTGCGAAGCAATTGGAGTATCACGTCTTGTTTTACATCCTGGATCTCATGTAAAAGCGGGGGATGAAGCAGGATTATCTCAAATTGTGAAAGGGCTAAATATGGTTTTAAGACCTGATCAAAAAGTTAAGATTGCACTTGAAACAATGGCAGGTAAGGGAAGTGAACTTGGACGTAATTTTGATCAAATTCAATATATGATTAAACATGTTGATTATCCTGAACTATTAGGTGTTTGTTTAGATACATGTCATCTTCATGATGCAGGTTATGATTTATCTTGCTTTGATGATATTTTAAATGAATTTGATGAAAAGATTGGATTAGATAAATTACTTGTTGTGCATGTGAATGATTCTAAAAATGAACGAGGGGCTTCTAAAGATCGCCATGAAAATATTGGTTATGGACATATTGGATTTGAAACATTAAATGCTATTGTTCATCATCCAAAATTAAAAGATGTTCCTAAGATTTTAGAAACACCTTATATTGACCAACATGCACCTTATAAAGAAGAAATAGAAATGTTTAAAACTCAAACATTTAATAATGGTTTAAAATAACAATTCAATACATTCATAATCTTTTGACAAGTGTTCTCACTTGTCAATTTTTTTATATAGTTTTCTAAGACAAAAAGATATCGGTCATGTTTTAAAGCATATTGATTGTTTTGAATGACTTTTAAGATTTGAGTTTGAATATCATTGTTTAGTGTAATGTCAAATTCATTTAAAATAAGTTGAAAATCTTTTAGTTCTAGTTTTGAAATATAATTATTATTCATATGAAACTCCCTTCTCATCATTATATGCAATAATCATTAAAAAATGTGTATGTATTGTGAAAACATATAATTTGAGATAAACTAAAAAAAAGAAGAGATAAGTGCAATAAAAATATAATAATAAGCGTTAATAAGGTGAAAGGAGCTAATCAATATG
>CALDMQ010000031.1 GCA_937917505.1 uncultured Erysipelotrichaceae bacterium
AGATACATTTTATATTAATGAAGAATTAGTTTTAAGAAGTCAAACATCACCAGTTCAAGCAAGAGTTATGGAAAATGAAAAACCACCAATTAAAATAATATGTCCAGGAACAGTATACAGGTCTGATAGTGTAGATGCTACACATTCACCAGTTTTCCATCAAGTAGAAGGTTTAGTTATAGATAAAAACATTTCAATGGCTGATTTAAAAGGAACACTAGATACATTTGCAAAAAAGATGTTTGGAGAAAAAAGAAAGATTCGTTTAAGACCATCTTATTTTCCATTCACTGAACCAAGTGTTGAAGTAGATATTAGTTGTCACCACTGTGAAGGAAAAGGATGTCCAATGTGTAAACATACAGGTTGGATTGAAATTTTAGGTGCTGGTATGGTGAATCCAAGAGTGCTTGAAATGTGTGGTTTTGATTCAACTGTTTATCAAGGATTTGCTTTTGGTATTGGATTAGAACGTGTGGCTATGTTGAAATATGGTATTGATAATATTAGAGAGTTCTATAATGATGATTTAAGATTCTTAGAACAATTTGCAAGAAAGGGGTAGGAATATGGAAGCAAGTTTAAAATTATTAAATGAATATGTAGATATTCAAGATCAAAATCCTGCAGATCTTGCAGAAAAGATTACACGTATTGGATTAGAAGTTGAAGGTATGCATGAACTCGCAAAAGGAACTGATTTAGTTATTGGTTATGTGAAAGAATGTGAACCTCATCCAGATAGTGATCACTTAAATGTATGTCAAGTTGATGTAGGTGAAGGAACACTTCGTCAAATTGTTTGTGGTGCACCAAATGTTACAGCTGGACAAAAAGTGATTGTAGCTATGCCAGGTTGTGATTTAGGTGAAGGGTTTAAGATTAAAGAAAGTCAAGTGCGTGGAGTTGAATCTAATGGTATGATTTGTTCAATTGCAGAACTTGGATTGGACCAACGCTTATTGCGTGAAGAAGATAAAGCAGGAATTCATGTTTTAAATGAAGATGCTCCTGTTGGAGAAGAAGCTTTATCATACTTAGGATTAAAAGATACAATCTTAGAAATTGGTTTAACACCAAATCGTAGTGATTGTATGGCGGTGATTGCTTTGGCTTATGAAGTTGCTGCAGTTTTAAAACGTCAAGTGAAATTACCAGAAGTGAAAAAACATATCGAATTAAAGAGTGATATTAAAGTAAATGTTGAAACTGATTTATGTTCATTTTTTGGGGCAAAGTTAGTGAAAAATGTTATAACAAAAGAATCACCAGAATGGTTAAGAAATCATTTGTTAGCAAGTGGCATTAAACCTATTAATAATATTGTAGACATTTCTAACTATGTGATGCTTGAAACTGGACAACCTATTCATATGTATGATTATGATAAATTGAAAGAAAAATCATTTGTGATTAAAACAGGTTTTAACACAAAAGAAACGTTATTGGATGGTAATGAATATGAAATTTTA
>CALDMQ010000032.1 GCA_937917505.1 uncultured Erysipelotrichaceae bacterium
CTTGAGGAATAGAAAGATTAAGAAGTTGTTGTTTAATAAGACCTTTACTATCCAATAAATAAGAATCATCATCTTTACGTTTATAAAAAGATGAAGTATCAAAAGACATATGTTTGACTAAATCAATAATATCATCTTTTGCTTCAAAATTCTCTTGGTTGATAGAGGGTCCAATATATGCATAAATAGACTTGGGAGCACAGTTTTCATTGTCTATTAAATGCTTTGTGACTTTTCCTACGATTTCATGACAAGTTCCTTTCCAACCTGAATGAATAGCAGCAACAATATCTTGATTTTCACAATATAAAAGAACGGGACAACAATCCGCGTGAAAAGTCCATAACCATAAATCTTTATCTCTTGTATACATGGCATCATATCCAAAAAATGCATCATTACGACAATACATACCTTTTCCACCATCTTTTAATGAAACCTTTAAAAAATTGGTGGTATGTTGTTGAAAAGTTGCAACCATATGTTCTAAATCTGTGTTTAACTCTTTTGCAAGTTTTTTTCTATTTTGTAAAATGATATGGTCATCTAAACTTCCATTATAACTCATATCCAAAATGCGATCTCCATCATAAGCAAGAGTTGTATAAGCTTCGATGGGTTTATTAATAATCCAAGGTAATAATTTCATAAAACTCCTTTCATTTGCCCGTACACTTCAATAAGTTAAACATACTATAAATTGAAGGAGGGATATTATGAATAATCAATCATGTGGTTGTCAAAATTGTTGTCGCCAATGTCAAGAAAACAACCGAAACTATGGACAAATGGAAAATATGAATATGTCAAATATGTGTTTTCAACCATTTAACGGTTGTCCTAGACCACAACCATTAGTGGCACCTCGTCGTATATGTGTTACTCAACAAATCACACCAGTGCCACAAAAAATCATTTGTCCAATTGAATGTCGTCGTATTAATCGTTGTATGTATTATCCAGTTTTTTGTCCACAAGTTGAACATACTTTTATGAATATGACATGCAATCAATATTAATCATGAAGTTTTGTAATTTCATCAAAGAATGAATCATCAGGATCAATATAGATTGTTTGATAATGATCTAAAATGACTTGACCGGGTTTGTGAGAGTGTGGTTTTTTAAGAGTTTTCACTTGCGTATAATTCACAGGTACAGAAGAACTGTGTTTACCTTTAGAAAAATAAGCAGCCATCTTACTTGCTAAACGTATTGTATATTCATCTAAATTCTCACTATGCACAACAACATGGCTTCCTGGCATGTCTTTTACATGGAACCACATATCAAAACGTGAAGCCATTTTAAAGGTAAGATAATCATTTTGTAGGTTATTCTTACCTACATAAATTGTGATATTATCTTTTG
>CALDMQ010000033.1 GCA_937917505.1 uncultured Erysipelotrichaceae bacterium
TTCAATTATAGTTTCTAACGTTCCTTCTCCACCATCTGCCACTGGACATAAAATTGTTTCTATGTCTTGACAATATCCATGAACACCTCGTTCAACTGATTGAACTGCCTCTATTGCACTCATACTTTCTTTAAATGAATCCATTGCTATCACAATCTTCATAATAACACCTCTTTGTTTCATCATACAAAAAGAGCAGACAAATGTCTACTCTAAAATATGTGTTGAATTTTCAATAACCAATGCACCAACAATGATATTTAATGCAACTCCTACCCATAAAGGAGTACCTGTAAAAGCTAAAGCACTAAACAATAAAAGCATTTTTGTTAAAAAAGTAATAAAATTATTAATCAAAGCTGTTGTACGCATTCTTCTTGCAATTAAGAACATTTGATAAACTTTATCCAAACTTGAATCAATTAAAACAATATCACTATTTTCTACAATTTTTGAATCTGCTAAACCACCACGAGAAACCCCAACATAACTCTTTTGTAATAAAGCAATATCCTTAAAAGAATCACCAATATATATTACTGATCCAGGTAAAGATTTCATTTTTTCAAGTTTCTCTTCGACAGTTAAATAATTATAAATCGTATACTGATCATCTTCTAGTGCCACTGGACCATCATTAAAGATAATCAAAGCACGTCCCATATGAGAAAGTTTTTTAAACAATTCAAACTCTTCATCAGTAACTTCCACACCATCAAAGCGATCATAAACAATCACCTGCGTTGCATTAATAGAATCCAATCCTTGCGATGATTCAATAATAATACCATTTTGAAAAGCTTTCGCAAAACCAGCCAACATACCAAGTGAAGTTGATTGATCATTAAATAATGCACCAGAAATCACCATTAAGAATGCACCAACATGAACATAAGAAGCATATTCTTTAAAATCAATAATTGGTAAAACAACACCCACAAGTATACTCAACACAAACATAATCGGTGTATAATAGAAAGCAATCTTTTTAACTCCTTTTTCAATTCGAGATTCATATATAGGAGCTAAACTTGCAATATTCATTAATTCTGTATAATTTGTACTTTCATAAGCTTTGCTAATTTTGATATAGATAGGTTTATCACCAACATTAACATCTCCACTGTTCACTTTCACTCCACGTTTTACATAAACTAATTCATATTGACTTGTATTGGAATATGTACTTACATAAGATGGACCTTTTTGAACTGTTCCTGGCATATGGACTGTTTTATTTGGATAAACAACCATCACATCCCCCACTTCAAAATCATAAAGTGATATCTCAGTTTCTTCACCATTTTGAACACGAATTCCTTTTTCTGGCATTTGTACAGTTTCATCAATACGAGATAGTGAACGTTGTAAAAAGAAATTTGCAATAGGTATTGTCAATTGATAAAGTAAGGCTGTAATACAAGTTTCAACATAAACACCTGAAACAATTCCTAGTGTATAAGCTACTAGCATCAAAACATCTGTATTCATGATTTTAAAATGTTTCATTTGATTCCATGCATCTATAATAACTTTTCTTGAAAGAATCGCAACTACAATACCCCAACAAATAGGAGTCACAATAGTATCATCTTTAGAAGTAATCAGTGCCAAAGCAAAGGCTACCAATAAAATAGCAATTCTCATATATAATCTTAAATATTTTTGATCAAAAATATCTTGTGAACGAATTGGTCTATGATGTTCAAAGATTTCCATTGATGGATTAATTTTGAACAATTCTTTTCTAAGTATTGCTAATACATCCTTTTGTGACGAATTTAACATCAATAATTTATTTTGTTTATCATATTCTACATAATAAACATCATGATATCTTTGATCTTCTTCAAGACGTTTGACTAAAACATAAATATCATCTTCACTCAACATATTTTTAAACATAAAATAATGTTTTACTTCTGTTCTTTTAGCAAAATCATACTCACGTTTAATTCCATCAACAACTTCTTTCACAACCAATTCTTTATCAACGAATTGTATAGAACTTAACAAAGCATCAATGTTGATGCAACGAAATGTAATTGAATCTTTCCCAATTTTCATATGCGAAACTTGCTCATTAGCATTTAAATTAATACTTAAAGCATTCAAATCATCACTATTTTTTATTTGAGAAATTTCAAAGGTTTTCTTTTCCATTTACTTCACCCCTACATGACATCATAACATAATTTTACAAAAATACAAAATAAACTATTGATTCTCATAAGTTTCTTTATGAACAATCAAGCGAAAATATTCTTTAAACTCTTCTTCACTACAACTTAATGCAAACTCTTTTCCGTAAATTTTATAATAATTAGCCTCTGTATCACTTGTGCGAATCATACAAGGATAAACTTCTTTGAAAGCAAAAATGACTTCTTCAGTTTTTCCGATAATCATTGTCATATCTTCAATACAACGACAATAGCATCGCTTACCCTCGTTTGACATAGTGACACCTCCTTTTTTATTATAACACAAGATTATCTTTCTTCTTAAACAAAATGAAAATTGAGTAGAAATTTAATCTACTCAATCACTATTCTTCAAAGACAGATGAATCATAGACTTGAATACCTCCATCTATTGTCGGTTGGCTAAAACTAAGATGAATACCATGGTCTACTTTTTCATCATATGGGAATTGAAATGATGATTTTAATCCAATCTTAAAATCAAATATATCAAGTTTATCTTTTTCACCTTCAAAATAAACTGAACCTTGAACAGAAGAATCACATGGATTGATATATGCTTTTCTTTCTATCCAATTTCTTCCCTCAAACCAACCCGTTTCATAAATGTTTTGTACAGACTCTTGGTATTGTTCATTGAGATTTCTACCAATCCATTGCTCATGATAAGTAGCAGGTTTTACTAACTTATTTGAATATAGGTATGAAAATCTCGTTTTAACCATATAAGTATGTTTTGGAATATCTAATAATTCATATTCTAATAAATGATGAAGTTTATTATCCTTTTCATAAATTTGATAATGATATTTGATAGTGATTTGATCAACTGTTTCTGTTTTCTTCATTTCATTCACAAGCGTCATATTTCTATCATAGTCGGATCTATCAATATATCTTATTTTATATTGATTAAGAATCGAAACACTAAACGTAACAACAATACTAGCAATAAGAATTGTCATATATCCTAAGAAAATCCATTTTTTTGAAATATGCATAGGAGATAATTGTAAACAATATGTGTATTGCAATAGTTCTTGTTTTAAAAGATTTAAATATTTCCACATTATAATAAACAAAACAAGAAAAACAACAACGACTATACCTTTCATTTCAATCATTACAAATTCCCCTAACAAACAACACGCTAGAATCAATGTATAACAAATCACAAACTTTTTATTATATTGATTATCATATATTATATTTTTCATTGCTAGATAAATCATAAATATCATGATATATATGAGTACAACTGGAATATAATTAAATAATCCTAATGTAAAATTTGGTACACATAAACTTGCATATTGAATAATTTGAATTATCAACAACACCTTTACCATGATATAAGCATTACGAAAATATTGATTAGCATCTCTTACCATTTTTAAACCAACATATATAAGCAATAAACCTATAGGTGTAGTGATATATTCAAAATCAAACCCAATTGAGATATGAAAAGACAGTAGTAACAAACCATATTGCAGATAAGTAATCATTCTTTGAAGAGGTTGGTATAGTGGAATATCAAGAATATTAAAATCAATTAAATAGTCTTTATTCATAATAACCCTCCTCTCGTAAAATTTTCCTTAATTTTTTACGTAAGCGATAATATCGATTTTCTATTGCTCTATAGGTCACTGCTTTTTCTCTTGCAATTTCATCAAGAGTTTGATAGTAATAATATCTTCGATAAAATAATTCTTGATCTTTATACGCCAACTTTGATATAACATATTCCCAATCAATTTTTTGAACATCTTCAACATCTTTGAAAATATCCATTTGTTCATATTGAATTTCTTTGAATAATTTCTTATTTTTTCTAACATAATTCAAACCCAATCTTCTAGAAATCATAGCAATATAATTTTTAAATGTTATTTGTGTTCCATCATATTGAGAAATAGTATCCCAAATTTTTAATATGACATCATTATGCCATT
>CALDMQ010000034.1 GCA_937917505.1 uncultured Erysipelotrichaceae bacterium
CTTTTGACAAGTATAGAAGATTATAAATCAATGACTTCTAAAGCGTTAGGAATGGCAATGATTCAACATATTTTAAGTTTTCAAATTATTAATCAAAATATGTGTGGAGTTGCATTAGAATCAACTATTTTAGATCTTAATGAAGCTATTCATTTAGGTGAGATGGTTCAAGGGATGTCTATGAAAGATATTATGAATCTTTTTAAACAAAAGAATCAAAAGATTGTGATCTTACAAGCAGGATCAGTTGGACATGATATTTCTTTAGAGCGTTTTCGTCATTTAGGAACTGTTATAAGTTATGATGATACAAAACAAGAAGAAGTCAGAGAACGTATTTTAGATGCAAATATTGTGATTACAAATAAAAATATGATGAATGAAGATGTTCTTCATGGTTTAGATAATCTTAAATTGATTTGTTTGTTTGCGACAGGAGTTAATAATATTAATCTTGATTATTGTAAAGAACATGGTATTAAGGTTGCTAATGTCAAAGGATATTCTACAGACACAGTTGCTCAACATACTGTAGCATTACTTATGCACTTAGTAGAAAAGAATGCTTTCTATGACCAATTTGTGAAATCTAAAGAATATACTAAGAGTCCAAGTTTTAGTTATTTTGAAGATGTTTTTCATGATATTTCATCAATGACTTGGGGAATTGTTGGATTAGGACAAATTGGTCGAAAAGTTGCGCAAATTGCTACTGCAATGGGAGCAAAAGTTCAATACTACTCAACAAGTGGAAACAATAGTACAAGTGATTATCAAGAAGTTGATTTTGAAACTTTATTAAAATCATCTGATATTATTAGTATCCATGCACCTTTGAATGATAAAACACATTATTTATTTAACGAAGAAGCTTTAAGAAAAATGAAAGAGAATGCTTATTTGATTAATGTTGGACGTGGTGGTATTATTGAAGAAAAAGCTTTGGTAAAAATTTTAAATGAAGGTCATTTAGCAGGAGTAGGGTTGGATGTTTTTGAACACGAACCTTTATTAGAAGATGATGTTCTTTATCAAATCAAAGATATGCGTAAATGTATTTTTACACCTCATATTGCATGGGGTTCACTTGAAGCACGCCAAAGATGTGTTCATGAAGTTTATGAAAATATTTTAGCTTATTTAAAGGGTGAAGATAGAAATATTGTTAATTTATAAGAATATTGTGAAAGTAATAATCACTTAGGGTTATTACTTTTGAATCATAAATAAATATTGTAATTAAGTGTGTTTAGGTTTATGATAATGACTATATTATAAAAAAGGAGGAGACTACATTAGTAGCAAAGCATGTACGGTCGTATGATCGGAATTAACGCCTGTGGACTAGAAACGAGGATGAGGCAGGAAAAGTTTGCTGTGGAGTAGCAATATGTTATGGAACAGATTATTTTAGCAATACTTATTATTGCATTAGGTTTTTATTGTTTTTATTTTTACCCTTTTGAAAAAGGAAATGTGAAGAAGTTAATCTTGGCTGCTATCTTTGTCATTTTAACAGCGATATGTAAAAGATTAGCGATTATGATTCCATTGTTTGGAACAGAGAGTTTGAAGATAGGATTTGAATATATTCCTTTGATGTTAGCAGGGTATTTCTTATCACCAAGTTATACTTTTTTGATTGGTTTAAGTAGTGATGTCATTGGACTTATTCTTGTTCCTACGGGATTTCCATTTTTAGGATTTACTCTAGGTACAATTTTAGTCAGTGTGATTCCTTCACTTGTGAAAGAAAGAGTGAAATTATTATCAATGAAACAAATTGAAAGATTAACAATCGGGATTATTCTTATACTTGGAATAGGAGCAACTTTCTATATTTCAACGTTGGAATATGTTTCAATCAATAAAACAATCTATACAATGACATGGGAATATAAAATTTCACTTATTTCTATTTGTTTGATTTTGGTATTTGTTTTTATTGGTTTTATATATTTATTAAAAAGAAGGATAAATGAAGAACAATCTCATATTTTCTCAACATGGGTAATGAGTGTTGTTATGGTAGAACTTATTTGTACATTATGTTTAACACCTTTATGGTTAGATATGATGTATGGTGTTCCTTATGTAGTTTCTTTATGTATTCGTATTATTAAAGAATGTGTAGTTTTACCGATTGAAATCTTCATTGGATATACATTAATACAGTTATTAAACAGAGTCTTGAAAATTTAATTCAAGGCTTTTTGTTTATTTTTGAAAAACTTGTAAACACTAGAAGAGAGGTGAGATTATGGATAGAAAAGAATATGATCAATTAGCAGAAGAATTAAAACCGACAGGACAT
>CALDMQ010000035.1 GCA_937917505.1 uncultured Erysipelotrichaceae bacterium
AACATCTAACAAATGAGCTAAATCAACACCACTCATCTTCGCTTGTTCCACAACATCTTCTATCTTTTCTTGAATCATTCGTAACTGTTCTTCTTTTAAAAATTCGTTATTTTGTGCAGATACAAAAGTTCCTTTTCCCGCCACCGTTTCTATAAACCCATCACGTGATAAATCTTCATAGGCATGTTGAGCAGTAATAACACTCACATGTAATGATTTCGCAAGTTTTCTTATAGAAGGCAATGCATCTCCTGGTTTTAAAGTTCCATTCATAATCATAGCTTTGATTTGAGACGTAATCTGTTCATAAATTGGCTTAGGCGAACTATTGCTTAAAATAATTTCCATTGAATCCCTCCCTTCTTACTGTACTTATTGTATATATACAATAAGTACAGTTGTCAATAAAAAAAAGAATAGCATATACCACTATTCTAAAAAATCTACTAAAATTGTATTTAAATAATTCATTCCCTTTAATGTTGTTTTTATATATCCATCCTCAACAACTAGCATATTCAACTTTTCATATTTATCGATAATATAAGCATATTTTTCTTTAAAATCAATTCTAAATTTATTAGAAAATGATGCTAGAGACATTCCTTCTTTTAACCTTAATCCCATCATAATCATTTCAAACATTTCATCTTGCCTTGATAATTCAATATCATCTTGCAAATAAAAATGATTCATATATCTCGTCAAACTGCATGTATTCTCATAACGATGATGATTTTTTAATGAATGTGCAGACAATCCCACACCATCATAATCTTCATAATGCCAATAAACCAGATTATGTAAAGATGGTTTGTCTTTATAATAATTACTTACTTCATAATGTAGAAAACCTTTTGACTTTAAATAGGCATTAATATGTTCATACCAATAAGCATCTTCTTCATCGTTTAAAGGCTTATAATTTTGATTTTTCAAAACTGTATGGTCTTCTAATATTAAAGAATATACAGAAACATGTGATACATCGAGCTTATCTATCAAATCAATATCATGATAAACATGCTCTAAACTTTGAGACGGTAAACCATACATTAAATCTATATTTATATCTTGAATTCCTTTTTCTTGGCATTTTTTTATCCATTCAATTGCAAGCTCTTTATTATGATATCGATTAATCCTCTTTAAAATACCATCATCAAAAGACTGTACACCTATACTGATTCGATTGATTCCATAATGCACCAATAATTCTAATTTTTCTAATGTCATAGATTCTGGATTGATTTCTATAGAATACTCTTGAATATTTTGAGTATAAGGTTGAAGAATATCAAATAATTTTTGAAGTTGTTTTTCACTTAAAGCAGATGGTGTTCCTCCTCCGATATAAATTGTGTCATACGAAAAAGGTAATTCTTTATCAAGAATCTCATAAGACAAAGCATCTAAATATTGATCTGCCCATTCTTCTTTATAAAAAACTTTACAAAAATCACAATACGCACAAATATGATTACAAAAAGGAACATGAATATATAAAGAGCTCATTACAATCCAAATTCCTTAGCTAATCCACCTAAAGATGTTTCTTTATAAGCACTTGATAAATCTTTTCCTGTTTCACTCATAACATTTACAATTGAATCAAAAGACACTTTATTTTTGCGTAAATATCCCAATTGTTTTGCAAGCATTGCTGCATCCAAAGCACGTAAAGACCCATAACTATTTCTTTCGATACATGGAATTTGCACATATCCGCCCACAGGATCACAAGTTAAGCCAAGATTATGTTCTAATCCCATTTCAGCGGCATATTCAATTAATGAATTATTTAATTCATAAATCCAAGCCATGATAGCTGCCGCCATTGAACATGCTGTCCCCACTTCTGCTTGACAACCACCATCAGCACCTGAGATAGTTGCATTCGTTTTGACAACATTTCCAAACAATCCCCCAACTGCTAAAGCTTTAATCAAATCTTTCTTTTCAATATGTAATTGTTTATAACAATAATAAAGCACTGCTGGAACAATACCACTTGCGCCACAAGTTGGTGCTGTCACAATTTCTCCACCATCAGCATTTTCTTCTGAAACCGCATAAGCATAACTTGATATAAATAATCTTTCTCTATCCGCTTCTCTACGCGTATTTTGTGCATGTTGATATATAGATTTTGCAACTCTTTTGAGTTGAAGTTTCCCATGAATTGTTCCTTCTGTTTTTAAACCTGTTTCCACACATTGAAACATCACATCTAAAATAGAATACAAATACTCTTCAATATTTTCATCTTCATGTTCAAGAACATAATCATACAAAGAAATACCATGTTCATCTACATATTTTAAAATCTCTGTCATATTTCTTTCTAAATACACTTGAGGCTTATCTGCTAAGTTTTCATCTTTAAATAAAACAGATCCTCCACCAACAGAATAAACTTCAATTGTATCAACTTCTTTATCAGCATCATAAACATGAACAATCATTCCATTAGGATGTCTTGGTAATTCCTTTGATTTAAAACTAAAAGTCACAGGAATAGGTTCAAAAGTTTTTTCAATAATATAATCTGTTAAATGTCCTTTTCCTGTTAGTGCAAGCGAACCATGTAAATCCACATGAAAACGTGAGGCATGGGGATACTTTTCTAATACATTTTCAGCAATACGTTTTGGCCCCATGGTATGTGAGGAAGAAGGTCCAACTCCTACCTTATATAATTC
>CALDMQ010000036.1 GCA_937917505.1 uncultured Erysipelotrichaceae bacterium
TAATCTATCCCTCCTCAAGCACATTCTAGGTTAATTTTTAAATCAAGTAAACCTACTAACAGTAGAATAACCCATTTCAAACAAAAAATTCAAAAAAGCAGAAATACTATGCTACCTCTGCTTAATAAAATCAATTCATAAAATTCTGTATACATTCTATTTAATTTATTAAAACTTAGTTTAACATCATTTTCTAATTCACTATAAACTTCATAATCTCCTTTATCCATATTATCCTTAGGCTTTACATCACCATTTTTATCTAAACTATATTCACTTACATTCGAATTACCTTCTGATTTATTATTTTTTGCTATACTAGAATAATAACTTTCTTATAGTTAATATAATCATCCATTTCCAACTTTATACAGGAACAAAAAAATGGGGAAATTTTTGTATTAATATGAAATGATATCGAATTTAACGAGAGAACTATGTCTATCAAAAAAACAACTATATAAAAGGCGAATTTCTAATTGTACCTTCTAAACAGAAAATAATTATCGAACACTAGGTATGAATACAACAGTATATAATCTATTACAGCAAGTTAAAGCAGAGCAAGATAAAATGAAACAAGCTTTAAAAGATATGTGGCAAGATTTAAATTTAGTATTTACTCAAGATACAGGTGGTTATATACAAAGAGCTAATATAAACAATAGATTAAATTCATTAAAAAAAGGAACAAACTATATATCACTGTTCATTCCTTACGTCATGCAAATGCAACATTATTATTAATGAATGGAGTTGATTTAAAAATTGTATCTGCTCATTTAGGACATAATGATATTACTACTACTGCTAACGTCTATGTTGATGTCTTAAAATCTCAACAGCAAGTAGTTGCAGAATTAATAGAATTTAACTTAGAAACATAAACTATTTTCATTCTATATAAGATAGTTATATAAGTTATAAGCAACTTTAAACACCAAATAAACACCAAAAATATTTCAACATATAAAAAGTGCCCTATTTATCGGCACTTTTTTAGATTATTTTATTATTCTACACCTAAGATAAATGAATAAACTGGTTGTTTACCATTGACGCATTCAAGTTCAGCATCAAAATTTTCTTCAATATATGCTTGAGCTTCTTCTACTTCTTCTTCAGTCACATCTTCACCATAAATCAAAGTAATGATTTCTGAATCTTCATCAACCAATCCTTGAAGTGTTTCTTTTAATGCATCAATTTTGCTAGGTACACATGCTGTTATTTCTTTTTCACATAACGCCATATATTGATTAGCTTTAATATCAACACCATCAATATTTGTATCCTTTATTGCAAAAGTGACTTGCCCTGTTTTCACATTAGCAATAGCTTCTTTCATTTCTTCTAAGTTATCTTCTAATGAAACTTCTGGATTATACATGATACATGCTGATAATCCTTGAGGAATTGTTTTAGAAGGTAGAACCTGAACATCAATTTCATCTTCTAAAATAATTGCTGCCTGTTGTGCAGTCATAACAATATTAGAGTTATTAGGCAATACAATAACATGTTTTGCATTTACATCTCTAATTGCAGCTACAATATCCTCAGCAGATGGATTCATTGTTTGTCCACCACTCACAACGTGATCACAGTGCAATTCTAAGAACATATCTTTAATTCCATCACCAGCAGCAACACTGATAATTGATACTTCTTTTTCAGGAACTTGTGGCATAACAGGTTCTGCTTTTTTCTCATTAGATTCAATAATTGAGTTATGTTGTTCTTGCATATTTTCAATTTTTAATTTAATGAATTCACCATATCTTTGTGCTGTATTCAAAGCATTACCTGGTTTTAATGTATGCACATGAACCTTAACAATATCTTCATCTTGTACAACAACAATACTGTTTCCAGGTAATCTTTCTAATTCATTTCTTAATCTTTCTTCTTTGAAAGCTTTGATTTTTGCTGGATCTAATCTAAAGATAAATTCAGTACAATAACCATATCCTTCTTCTCCATCAGTTTCAACATCAACCAACGCTTCATTTTGAACAGTCCCTTTAATGTCAACTCTTTCAATAGTTTCTCCTGCTAATGCAGCCATAAAACCAGTGAAAACTAAAAGCAATCCTGCTCCACCACTATCAACAACCCCAACTTCTTTCAATACAGGTAAAAGTTCAGGTGTTCTTTCTAATGAATTTTCTGCTTCTTTCACAAAATATGAGAATACATCTTCAATATCCATACCTGGTTTAGCATACTTTGCAACAGCTTCCCCTGCTTCACGAATAACAGTTAAAATTGTTCCTTCAACAGGACGCATAACTGCTTTATAAGCAACTTTTGCACCATTTTGTAAACCTTCCGCTAATTCCACAGCATCTACTTTTTCTTTATCCTTAAACGCCATAGAAATACCTCTAAAGATTTGTGATAAGATAACACCAGAATTTCCTCTTGCTCCCATCAATAAACCTTTAGATAATTTTTTTGATACTTCTGCAATATCATCAGATTCTAAATTTTCAATTTCATTTGCCCCTGCAGTAAATGTTAACGACATATTTGTCCCAGTATCTCCATCTGGAACAGGGAAAACATTTAATGCATCAATTTCAGGATGATTATTATGAAGCACAATTGCTCCATTCACAACCATCTCTTTAAATTGGCGACCATCAATAAACTTCATGTTCTACCTCCATTAGTCTAAAACACGAATGCTTTGTACAAAAACATTCACAGCTTCAATATCAATATCTAAAGTCTTTTCTAATACATATTTTACTTTCTTTTGGACTTCATAAACGATTTCAGAAATCTTTACACCGTATCCAACAATGATATATACATTCAAGATAACACCAGTTTCACCATCTTCAACTACAATTCCCTTTGCATAGTTATCTTTACCAAGTAAGTCATAAAAACCATCTTTCATAACTTTTTGGCTTGCCATACCTACAACACCATAGCATTCAGTTGCTGCATTTCCTGTAATACTTGCAACAACATCTAAAGAAAGATTTATATCTCCTAAATCCGTAGTTTTTTTAATCATATTTCTCTCCTCCGATTCTTATAAGATATATACACTATTTAATATATTATATCCTATTTATAACGAAAAAACAATTATAACCTACTCTCTTTCATAAGTAAATACGAAACACCTCTTTTCTTAAATGGAAAAACAAAAATTCCTCAATTAAACAATATTTTAATTAAAAAGACAAAAAAGTGTTTGCATTTTTACATTAACAGTGATATTATATCAAGGTATGTAAAAACTGTTGTAAAGGATGGTGAAAAATATGGCTAGAAAATGTGAAGTTAGTGGTAAAGGACCTATGTCTGGAAATACTCGTTCTCATGCATTAAACGCAACAAAGAGAAAATGGAAT
>CALDMQ010000037.1 GCA_937917505.1 uncultured Erysipelotrichaceae bacterium
GAAAACATTGGTTGAACCTTATGATGGTTTCTATATTGTACAAAATAGACCAAATCGACCTTTAACACAAATGGAATTTGATGATGCTTACGCATTACCTTATCAAAGAACATATCATCCTTCTTATGACTACATTCCAGCTATTGAAGAAGTGAAGTTCTCTTTAATTAGCAATCGAGGATGTTTTGGAGCATGTAACTTTTGTGCATTAAACTTTCATCAAGGACGTATTATTCAAACACGTTCACATGATTCTTTGATAGATGAAGCCAAGAAGATTGTACAAGATCCTGATTTTAAAGGATATATTCATGATGTTGGAGGACCAACTGCAAACTTTAGGCAACCAAGTTGTCAAAAGCAAGAAGAACATGGAGCTTGTCCAACAAAGCAATGTTTATGGCCAACAGCATGTCGTAATTTAAATGTTGATCATAGTGATTATTTATCATTGCTTAAAAAATTACGTTCTTTAGAGGGTGTGAAAAAAGTTTTTGTCAGATCGGGTATAAGATATGATTATTTGATGTATGATAAAGATGATACATTCTTTAAAGAGTTAGTTAAAAATCATATTAGTGGGCAATTAAAAGTTGCACCAGAACATATTAGTGATCAAGTTTTAGATAAAATGGGAAAACCTAGACGTCAGTTATATGAGAAATTTGTAGATAAATATTATCTTTTAAATAAAGAAGTGAATATGAATCAATATTTAGTTCCTTATCTAATGTCATCACATCCTGGAAGTGATTTGAATAGTGCAATTGAACTTGCTGAATATTTAAGAGACATTCATCATCAACCAGAACAAGTTCAAGATTTCTATCCAACACCAGGAACACTTTCAACAGCAATGTATTATACAGAACTTGATCCACGTGATATGACACCTGTTTATGTTGCAAAAACACCCAAAGAAAAAGCAATGCAACGTGCTTTGATGCAATATCGTAATCCTAAAAATTATCATTTAGTTTATGAAGCTTTACAACTTGCGCATCGTCAAGATTTAATTGGTTTTGATAAGAAATCATTGATTAAACCTAAAGGACAATTTCGCCCGATGAAAAGGAGGTCTTAGATATGAAAAACGTTGGACATTTTACATCTTGCATGCATGTTCATGTGCGTTATTATATCTATAATCCTAAAGTTGTTTTAAGAATTAAAGGAATTGTTCAAATTCATCATGGTTTTGCGGAACATGCAGACCGTTATGATCATATTGCATCTTATTTAGCAAATCAGGGATTTGTGGTTGTGGTAAGTGATTTTGTAGGTCATGGAAAGTCATTGATTGATTTTGAACAAGGATATTTTGGTGAAAAAAATGGACCACAGAATCTTGTGAAAGATATGTTTCGTTTGGTTAATATTATTCGTAGACGATATCCAGATGAACCGTATTTTCTAATGGGTGTTGATTTAGGTTCTGTTGTTATTCGTAAATTTGTGAGTGAGTATGGTGATTATATAGACGGAATGATGTTGTTAGGGACTCCAACACAAGTTGAATATGATTTTATGAAACGTTGTTATTTAAAAATAATGAGAACTTTTAAAGGTCCTTTGTATAAGGCAGATCGTTACTTTCATAATTGGCATAAACGTTTAAATAAAAAAGTTTCTGAACAAGAAACTGCTAAATGGTTAACGAGTGATGAAAGTCAAAGACGTCGTTATCTTAATGATCCGATGACTCACTTTGCTTATACAATTCAAGGTTATCGTGATATTGTTCATAGCATTCGTGAAGTGAATAGTGAGGAGTCTATTATGAAAATACCTCATCATTTATCTATCTACATAGGAACAGGGGAAGAAGATCCAATGAATAAAGGATTAGAAAAACTTGTTCAAAAATATAAAAAAGCAGGCATTAAAGATGTGACTTATGAAGTTTTTGAAAAAAGGCGACATGCTTTATTGTTTGAAGTGAAATATCAAGAGATTTATCAAAGTTTATTAAATTGGTTAAACGAAAGAACATATTTATAAATCACCCTTATGATTGGTTGACAAATAACTACTATAAGGGTATTATACAATCGTTATTTTATATGAAGGAAGTGGCTTGGCATGATAAAAAATGCTGAGTCTTTCATTCTTTATAGGAGTATCAAATCATAGTAAAGGTAAAAGGAGTATCAAGATGAAAAATAAAGACATGGAAAAATTAATTGCGCATGCAAAGAATTCAGGGTTTGTTTATCAAGGTTCTGAGATTTATGATGGTTTAGCAAATACATGGGATTATGGTCCTTTAGGTGTAGAAATGAAAAATAATATAAAAAGATTATGGTGGAAAAGATTCGTTCAAGAATCACCATATAACGTAGGATTAGATTCAGCAATTTTTATGAATCCTCGTGTTTGGGAAGCGAGTGGACATGTTGGAGGATTTAACGATCCTTTAATTGATTGTAAGAATTGTAAAACAAGACATCGTGCAGATAAGCTAATTGAAGATTATGATCCTGATGTTCATAGTGATGGTTGGGAACCTGAAAAAATGATGGCTTATATTAGAGAACATCATATTCAATGTCCTGATTGTGGAAGCGAAGATTTTACAGATATTCGTGAATTTGAATTGATGTTTAAAACATATATGGGTGTTGTCAAAGATGCTAAGAATGCTATTTATTTAAGACCTGAAACAGCACAAGGTATTTTTGTAAACTTTAAAAATATTCAAAGAACAACACGTAAGAAAGTACCATTTGGGATTGGACAAATTGGAAAATCTTTTAGAAATGAAATTACTCCAGGTAACTTTATTTTTAGAACAAGAGAATTTGAACAAATGGAATTAGAATTTTTCTGTAAACCTGATACTGATTTAGAATGGTTTGATTATTGGAAAAATGGTTGTATGCAATTTTTGTATGATTTAGGAATTAACAAAGATAATTTAAGATTTAGAGATCATGAACAAGAAGAACTTTCTTTCTATTCAAAAGCGACTTCTGATATTGAATACCTTTATCCATTTGGTTGGGGTGAATTATGGGGTATTGCGGATAGAACAAACTATGATTTATCAAGACATCAAGAATATTCTAAAAAGAGTTTAGAATATTTGGATCCTGAAACTAATCAAAAGTATATTCCTTATGTTATTGAACCATCTCTTGGAGCAGATCGTTTGTTCTTATCAGTTTTATCTGATGCTTATGATGAAGAAGAATTAGAAAACGAAACACGTACTGTTATGCATTTGCATCCAGCAGTTTCACCAATTAAAGCTGCAATTTTACCATTAACGAAAAAACAAAGTGATAAAGCAATGGAAGTTTATTCTATGCTAGCAAAAGAATTCAATGTTGAATTTGATGTTGCTGGACAAATTGGAAAACGTTATC
>CALDMQ010000038.1 GCA_937917505.1 uncultured Erysipelotrichaceae bacterium
CAACTTCCTCGTTTGCCAGTCCTACTTTACAGGAAGTACACCAGTTAATTGGCATTTCACTCTTATAAGCAAGTCCTGCTTTGAACAATTTCAGGAAAATCCACTGAGTCCATTTGTAGTATTCCGGGTCTGTGGTATTCACTTCTCTGTCCCAGTCAAAGGAATAGCCAAGGGATTTTAACTGTTCTTTGAATCTTGCCACATTGTTGGCTGTAACGATTTTCGGATGAATTTTGTTTTTGATTGCATAATTTTCTGTAGGAAGGCCAAAAGCGTCCCATCCCATTGGATATAATACATTATAGCCCTGCATTCTTCTTTTTCTGGCTACAATGTCCAGCGCTGTGTAAGGTCTTGGATGTCCTACATGAAGTCCCTGTCCTGACGGATAAGGAAATTCCACCAATGCGTAATATTTCGGTTTGCTGTAATCGTTGGTTGCAGCAAATGCCCGATTGTCATCCCAGATTTTCTGCCATTTTTTCTCAATGACTTTGTGATTGTAAGGTACAGACATGATTTATTCCTCCTGATTTTTAATAAATGAAATAAATCCATAATAGAGAAGTATTCCAGCGACAATAAGCATAATCGCAATCGCAATATATTCAGTTTTCATTTTTTCAGCTCCTTTTTGATTGAAGTATTTCTTTTTTATAGTATACTATAAAGATGATAAAAAGAAAATATAGAAAGGAGCATCTCTTTGGAAAATATTAAAAACTTTATACGTAAACAACCATTAATTTCAATTATGATTGTTCTTTGTTGTATCAGTTGTTTTGCAATTTTAAACGCTGCTCCTATGATACAAAAAATGACAAAAGACGCTGCTTATACCTTATGGTTAAAACAATTAATCTTTTATGGTATCTCTGTAGTTATGATTTATATTATTAATAAGATTGGAAATGAACAAATTTATGATAAAATTTGGATTATCTATTGGATATTAATTGTTTTATTAGTAGGACTCGCTATAGATCATCTTGTTTATACACGTATTTGGTCTGGGCATCATATTGTTCCTCTTGCTAAATTCACAAACGGTGCTACATCTTGGTATAAACTTCCTGGATTTGATTTACAGCCATCAGAGTTTATGAAAATTGCACTTGTTATCTTACTTGCAAGAATCACAAAAGAACATAATGATTATGTTCTTGTTCCTACTTTTGAAAGTGAATTACAATACATATTCAAATGTTTAAAAGTTGTCCTTCCTGTAGCACTTCTTATTTACTTACAAAACGATACTGGAGTTGTATTAATCTTATTGATGGGATTTGCTTTTGTTTTATTTTCTAGTGGTATGAGACAACAGTGGTTCACAGTTGGGTTACTCCTTGTTGGTTTTATAGTTGTTGTAGGAGCCTATTTATTTATTTTTCAACCTCAAATCTTTTCTAAGATTATGACAGGACATAAATTAGATCGTTTCTATGGTTGGGTTGATCCTGAAGGAACTTATGGAAAACAAGGATATCAACTTTTCAATTCACTTTTGTCATATGGAACAGCAGGTTTATTTGGACATGGTTTCCAATCTGTTATTAAATCATTCCCTGAAGCACAAACTGACTTTATCTTTGGAGTTATCTTAACAGATTACGGATTTGTTGGTGGTGTCTTTACAATTGCTGCTATTGTGACTTTGGACATTGTTATTCTTAGAATCGGTTTACACACAACAAATCGTCAAGATAAATATTTCACAATAGGAATCTTCGGTATGCTGATATTCCAACAAGTATGGAATATGGGAATGATTCTTGGATTACTTCCTATTACTGGTATTACTTTACCATTTATATCTTATGGTGGTTCTTCACTATTATCTTATATGATTGCAATTGGATTACTGATTGACATTAACAATCAAAACAATCTTATTAAAAATAAACAAGTATACTAAAAGGTGATGTACAAAACATCACCTTTTCTTAATCTTTCTCATGATATTGAAGTAACAATCCACCATTTAATTGTATCAAATAAGAATTACCAAACTCATCTTGTAAAGTTATATAATCTCCTGTATCGTAACCACTTAAATCAACTGATTTATGAAATTTACGCTCTTCACCAAAAAATACTTTTGCAAATTTTTTTGCCACTTGAATTGCTTCTTCTTGAGTCACTTGTTCTTCTAATAAAGTCCCATTATCGAACGTACCATCACTATATGGTTTATAAGCAAACATAATGCATAATCAAAATCCGCAGCATTTTCACCAGATACAACACGTATAGTCTCGTCTACTTTTACACATTTTCCTCTTTCTTTTAATTCATTATAAACAGTCTCTGGCATTGTTTCTTGAATCTGAGTTAATAATTTTTCTGGAATAGGATCAAATCCATCTTTATTATCTTTTGTCCCACAACCAAATAATAAACACGCAACAAATAAACATAATATCTTTTTCATAATCATCACCCCACTATAGTCATTATAACATAGCGATGTGAAAATCTTGTGTATATTTATAGAATATTTATTACATAATCATACCACCATGAAAATATCCTTGATATACAAGAGTAGATTGATAATAAATATCTTCCGTACCACAAAACATATCTTTATCTCCATCCACATGACAGACATAAGTATATTCTCCTTGTTGATATATATCAGGTCCTCTTAATGGATTGATAGATTTAACCTGTAACAATGCTTCTTTTAAAAAATCACCACTAAAATGATTATTTAAAACTTTTCCATAATAATTCATAGACCAACATACTTTATCTTTATGATAAACAATTTCTTGTCCACTAAACAATGATGAACCAAAGAAAGAATCTATATAACGATAATTTTCATCTTCATAAGCATAATCATGTGAATCCAATCTTGACGATTGGATTTTATTTTGTTTACTTGCATATGTAGATTGTTTTGCTTTCACAAGAAAAGATGCTAGATCATAGTCTATACTTTCTTGTTCTAGAGCAATACAATCATCCTCTTTTACTAGAGAATCAATTGTTACATGAAAAATATCTGATAAGTTTATCAAATATTCTAAACTTGGTAAAATATCTCCTGACTCCCATTTAGTAATTGTTTGTCTAGATACACAAAGGCATTCAGCTAAATCTTCTTGTGTCATCATATTCTTTTTTCGATAATAAACCATTTTTTCTTTAAACATAATTATCACTCCTTACAAAACCTATTATATAAAAGCTTCAACTTAATAACTAGCAACTTACATTTACATTTTTGATAATAAAAAAGTTTGACATCATTAAGACATCAAACTTCTTCACCTTAACCTAAGTTAGTAATCATTGCTTTATATGAATCTTCTTGTAAAGAAGCCCCACCAACTAAAGCACCATCAATATCAGGTTGTTCTAATAAAGTTTTTAATCCTTCAGGTTTTACAGATCCACCATATTGAATTCTTACTTCATCAGCAACTTCTTGTCCATATAATTCAGCAACAACACTTCTAATATATGCACAAACATCTTGAGCAATTTCATTAGTAGCAGTTTTCCCTGTACCAATAGCCCATACTGGCTCATATGCAATAACAACTCTTTTTGCACAGTTAGGACATACATCTTTAAATGCAGCAACTGTTTGAGTTTTTACAACATCTTTAGTTACACCAGCTTCATATTGTTCTAATGTTTCACCAACACATACAATTGGAGTCATATCATTATGAAGAACTTGTAACATTTTAGCATTAACTGTTTCATCAGTTTCACCAAAATATTGTCTTCTTTCAGAGTGACCTAAAATAACCCATTCAACACCGATTTCTTTTAACATAGCAACGCTAACTTCACCTGTATAAGCTCCGCTATCTTTGAAATGGCAGTTTTCAGCAGCTACTAATAAGTTTTTAGCTGTAGATTTAGCTGTTTGTAATGCTAAATATGGAGTAGCAATTCCCCAATCAGCAGTGTCAGTCACACTACCATCAACCGCTTCAACAAAAGCTTTTGTTTCAGCAATTGTTTTATTCATTTTCCAGTTTCCTACGATAATTGGTTTTCTCATCTCTATATCTCCTCAATTATTTATCATCAATAGCAGCAATACCAGGTAACACTTTACCTTCCATGTATTCTAATGAAGCTCCACCACCAGTTGAAATATGAGATACTTTATCAGCATATCCTAATTTCATAACTGCAGCAGCACTATCTCCACCACCAATAATTGTATTTGCGTCTGGTAAATTAGCTAAAGCTTCACAAACCGCGATTGTACCTTTTGCAAATGGTTCCATTTCGAATACACCCATTGGACCATTCCATACAACAGTTTTTGCTCCTTCTAAAGCTTTCTTAATATTTTCAACAGATTTAGGTCCGATGTCTAATCCCATATATCCTTCAGGTACATCTTCACCACATTCTTTAATATCACCTTCAGCAGCAAATGCATTATTAATAACTGAGTCAACAGGTAAGATTAATTTATCTCCACCTTTAGCAATAATTTCTTTTGCTACTTCAATACGATCTTCTTCAACTAAAGAATTTCCAATTTCATGTCCCATTGCCTTCATGAAAGTGTAAGTCATACCTCCACCAACGATAACTTTATCAGCAATCTTTAATAAGTTTTCAATAACTAAGATCTTATCAGAAAC
>CALDMQ010000039.1 GCA_937917505.1 uncultured Erysipelotrichaceae bacterium
TTACATACCCACCGGAAAAAGCTGCTGTTCCAGCGACTGCATATTGAAAAGCATTATAAATCGGATTTGAATGTGCTTTATGATTCAGAAAAAACTTACGTTATACTCTTTCTAAGATCTTAAGGTAGATCAAATATATTTAATTATTGTCCCAAAACAACTCAAGATTATCTCTTGCGATCTGTTCAATCAAAATATCCTGACATTCGATCTGAATTTCCATAATAGACAAATCTAAATCAACTTTATAAAAATTATCTTTATCACTTTTATAAACAGTAATATCCTGTCCATAATAACCAAGTTGACTTTTCCTCATACTTTTCACGTTACTAATTTTTCTTCTATTAGCATCCGTGTTATAAGATACCTTATAACACGATAAAAAGGATATTTTCCAGCATGTTTCCTCATCATTTTCGATAAGAATTTCTACTTCGTCTCCAAAGTAAGATGCTTTCACGTCCAATACTCTCATATCCCAATAATCTGTCTTATCTATCAATTCTTGCATTTTATTAACCATCATTTTAATAAATTTCCTTTCTAATAATTATACGGTATATGTCCTGCAGGATCTTTAGGAGAAACAATATTGCCATTGGCATCCAAAGGATTACCATTTTCATCAAGAATATGTATGTGATTATAGGGTGTGTGTTTATCTGGTACATCTACACGAACTCTATAATTTCCATTATCATCTTTAATGTGAATTCTTCCATTATGCTCTTGAAAGTCCCAGTCTTCAGGAGTATTTTCTTTCAACTGTTTCCTTGTCATCTCAGAAATATCCTTTGGCGTTTTATCAGTAAGGTAGTTCGCATTATGCACCAAAACACCATTCTCACCAACATGATATGTATGGAAATCTTCAACTTGAAAATTATATACTGAAATAGGTTCTTCTACCAATTCTATGTAACAATCTTCAATGATTAAATCCTCGCCAATTGCATTGATAAGCTTATCATCGACTCAGGCTAAGTTGAGAATACATAATCCCCCTATTTTAAAACATTAAAAATTACACAAGATATTACTAGTAGGCTTTACAATCATATTATTTCGAATAAAGGTATAAAATAAATATTCAAAAAATCCATATATCCTTATCCGACAAAGAAAGTAACATTTCTTCAACTGATACATCATATCTCTTTATATTTAACAATTCATCAACAGTTTCAACTTCAGTTGATTCCTTATTAAATTCACAAAAAGAAATAACCTCATTTCCCTCCAAAATTCCATATGTAATAGAATAATTCCTATTATTATAAATAAATTCTAACTCTCTGCCAGAGTTTATCAAATTTATTATTTCGCCTTTATTCATTTATTTATCATCCTTCCAACTTTTTCACGTGTAAAATGTCCACTTTCGAATGAAATATTATGCTCATGTGGTACATTAGGATGCATTTTAGGATTGCCATGATTTGTATAATCTATATCTAAATATGCTTTCCCATCTTCACCATAATAACGTTCTGTTGTCAAATTTCCTTTTTTGTAATTTTGAATAACCGAATTTGGTTCACTTTCTATAGGCATGTCATGTGCATCATTCACTTTCTTAGTAGAATCAACCTTTCGAACACTATTTGACTTTGCAATATTATAGTCCGCATTATGCACCAATACGCTATTTTTGCCAACATGATATGTATGGAAATCTTCAACTTGAAAATTATATACTGAAACAAATTCTTCTGTCAATTCTATGTAATAATCTTCAACGATTAAATCCTCGCCATTTACGCTGACAAGCTTATCTCCAACAAGCAAACTGCCTGCTTGAATAAATCCTCTGCCCTTTACATAAAAAGGATGATCAACAGTTGTGATTATCTCCTCTCCACTGATAATAAGATGAACCAACTTGTCCACCTGAC
>CALDMQ010000040.1 GCA_937917505.1 uncultured Erysipelotrichaceae bacterium
CAGCTGGGAGAGCGCCTGCTTTGCACGCAGGAGGTCAGCGGTTCGATCCCGCTAGGCTCCACCAATTTTATATTCAAAACCGCTATATAGCGGTTTTTATTATATAGGGAGGTGGATGTATGAAGAAGTTTTTTGGAGATAAGAAGTTTTATTTAGGGATATTATCTATTGCGTTACCAATCATGGCTCAACAATTCGTCACAAGTTTTGTCAATTTGATAGATAATATTATGATTGGAAGTGTTGGAAGTTTAGCCTTGACATCAGTAACGGTGGCCAATCGTATTTATTTGATTTTTAACTCTACGATGTTTGGTATATGTGGTGCGGCAGGTATTTTTATAGCACAATACTATGGTGCAAAAGATGAAGAAAAGTGTCAAAAGATATTAAATATCAATTTAACAATTGCTTTATCTATCGCATGTTTGTTTGTTTTGGCTTTGATTTTTATACCAGCACCAATGGTAGAAATCTTTACATCAGATCCTACAGTGAAAAATCTGGCTTTGCAATATATCCAATATGCCTTATTAACATATATTCCATTTGCAATTAGTTTTAGTGTGATGATGGCGTTTAGAGCTGTAGGTATTAATAAGATTCAATTGCTTGTTGGGGCAGTGACAGTAGCTATGAATACATCTTTGAACTATGTGCTAATCTTTGGTCATTTTGGTTTTCCAGAGTTGGGTGTTCAAGGAGCTGCGATAGCGACAGCGATTGCACGTTTTGTAGAAATGGGTGTTTATTTATTCTTGTTGGTGAGACATCGTTATTTATTTACACTTCAGTTAAAGGGTATGATACATATAGATTATAAACTTTTCCGTATTTTGATGAAAAAGGCTGTACCATTAGTCATTAATGAAATCTTTTATTCGTTAGGATTATCTATGATTTTTATATCATATACACGTTGTGATGCAAGTTTGATTTCTGCCACAAGTGTTGTTGATACGGTTATGCAAATTGCTTATATTATATTCGGTGGTTTATCAAGTGCTGTATCTATTTATATTGGAAAACGTTTAGGTGCGAATCAAATTGATGAAGCGAAATCGAATGCTTATAAACTATTAACGTTTGGTATTTTAATTGCGATTATGCTTAGTATAGCTTTAAAATTCTCCGCACCATTTATTACGACATTCTATAATGTGGAAGATATGATTAAAGAAACAATTATTTCATTAATTACAATTAAATCATTTTTATTACCGGTTTATGTCTATAATGTTTGTGTGTTCTATACATTAAGAGCAGGTGGAGATACTTTCTCTACAATGTTAATGGATTCTGGTTTTTTATGGTGTGCAGGAGTTTTATTTTCAACAGTACTTTCTATGTTTACTGATATTTCATTGGTAAATTTATATTTGATTGTAGAATCTTTTGATGTTTTAAAACTCTTTGTAGCGACTTATTTCTTTAAAAAAGGGAAATGGGCGAGAAATATGACAGTGCAACAATCTTAGATAGGAGTGATCACATGGCACGTGCTTTAAGAAAAGAAAATTATGTTGTGAAAACACTCAATGGTATGGCTTATGGTTTCTTTGCGAGTTTAATTATAGGAACAATTTTAAAACAAATTGGACAAGCAATTCATTGGAGTGATTTAGTAACTTGGGGACAAATCGCAACATATTTAATGGGACCTGCAATTGGTGTGGGTATAGCTTTTGTATTAGATGCGAAAGGATTAAACATGATTAGTGCAGTGATTGCTGGAACGATTGGAGCAGGAACATTTTCTGTGTCGTCAGGAAATGTGAGTGTTACAGTAGGAAATCCTATATCAGCGTACTTGGCGGTTATTTTAGCGATTGAAGTGACGAAGCTTGTGCAAGATAAAACACCTTTAGATATCTTAATTGTTCCTTTTGTTTCATTACTTAGTGCAGGACTTATGACAAAGTTTGTAGGTCCATACATATCAATGGTGATTGTGAAGATTGGGGATTTAATCAATCAAGGTGTAAATATGCAACCGTTATTTATGGGGATGGTTGTGGCTATCTTAATGGGTATGGCTTTAACAGCACCAATTTCTTCGGCAGCGATTGGAATTATGCTTGGTCTTGATGGTTGGGCAGCTGGTGCAGCTTTAGCCGGATGCTGTGCACAAATGGTTGGTTTAGCTGTGATGTCAATGGATGATAATGATATTGGTGATGTCATTGCGATTGGTATAGGAACAAGTATGTTACAGTTTAAAAATATTGTGAAAAGACCAATTATATGGTTACCACCTATTGTTGCTAGTCTTGTTTCTGGGGTGATTTCATCTGCGATTTTAGAGATAAAATGTACAGCGGTAGGCTCTGGTATGGGAACGGCAGGATTGGTTGGTTTGTTAGAATGTATTCAAGTGATGGGCTCAACTTTTTGGTTGCCTTTGATTCTAGTAGATGTCATGCTTCCAATGGGAATCTGTTGGAGTATGTATAAAGCATTTAGAAAATTAGGTTATATTAAAAGTGGAGATATGAAGTTAACACGTTTATAGGATGCTTTTGCATCTTTTTTCTTTTCTTTTGTATAAAACAAGATATAATAGGAAATGGTGATAGAAATGCAATTAAAAGAATTATTAAAAGAAATTCAGTATGAATTATTAAATGGAACATTAGATATAGAAGTAAGTCAAATAGATTATGATTCAAGACAAGTTGTTGAGGGGAGTTTATTTGTTTGCATTCCAGGAGCAAAGGTTGATGGACATACTTTTATTGAACAAGTCATTAACAAGGGTGCAAAAGTTATTGTTGTGGAAAAAGATGTTCCTTATCAAGAAGGTGTTACTTATATCCAAGTTGAAGATGCAAGATATGCTTTGGCTTTACTTTCATGTGCTTTTTTTGATCATCCAAGTCGTAAGATGTGTGTGATTGGAATTACTGGAACAAAGGGTAAAACAACAACTTCTTATATGATGGAATCTATTTTAAAAAATGCAAATAAGAAAGTGGGTATTATTGGAACAATTGGTTCTTTGATTAATGGCCAATTAAAGAAAACAAAAAATACCACACCAGAATCTTTTGAATTACAGCGTTTAATGAATGAAATGGTTGAAGCAGGATGTGAGTATTGTGTGATGGAAGTTTCATCACAAGGTTTGATGTTAAACCGTGTGGCAGGTATTGAGTTTGATTTTGGAATTTTTACAAACTTATCACCAGATCATATTGGTGAAAATGAACATCGTGATTTTAATCATTATATGTCATGTAAAAAGAAACTGTTTGAAATGTGTCGTGTAGGTATTTTTAATAAAGATGATGGACACTTTGAGGATATGACAAAAGATTGTCAATGTGAAGTGTATACTTATTCTATTAACAATCCAAGTGATTTGCAAGCATCTGATATTGAATTGTATAAAGGTCAAGGAACTTTGGGAGTTGAATTTCAAACACATGGAATGCTTAATGCAACATTCCATACAAATATACCAGGTCGTTTTAGTGTGTATAATTCATTGGTTGCAATTATGGTTTGTCATTTAGTAGATATTGAGGAAACATATATTCAAACAGCTTTAAAACAGGTGCGTGTTAGAGGTCGTGTGGAAATTGTACCAACTCCAAACGATTATACAGTATTGATTGACTATGCGCATAATGCTTTATCTTTTCAAAGTATTTTAGAAACAATTAGCGAGTATAAACCTCATCATATGATTTGTGTTTATGGTGCTGGTGGACATCGTGATCATAAACGTCGCTATGAAGCTGGTGAAATTGTCGCAAAGTTTAATGCTTTTTCTGTTTTAACAGCGGATAATCCTCGAGGAGAAAAGATTAAAGA
>CALDMQ010000041.1 GCA_937917505.1 uncultured Erysipelotrichaceae bacterium
TTATGGAAGTGATGCAATCATCGCTTTAATCTTAAAAGCATTGGGGATGAATTAATATGTCAGGAATGAATGATGAAGGAAGACAATGGTATGTTGTGAATACATACTCAGGTCATGAAAATAAAGTTAAAGAAAACTTAGAAAAACGTGTTGAATCAATGGGGTTACAAGATTGTTTGTTTAATATTGTTATTCCTGAACATGTGGAAACAGAAATTAAAGATGGTAAAAAAATCAATAAAACAAAGAATATGTTTCCGGGATATGTTTTAGTTGAAATGATTATGACAGATGAAGCTTGGTATATTGTGCGTAACACTTCTGGTGTTACTGGGTTCATTGGTTCTTCTGGTGGAGGGGCAAAACCTTTCCCGCTTCAAAAACATGAAATTGATCCTATCTTAAAAAGAATGGGTATTCAAACATCACATGTTGAAATTGATTTTGCAGTTGGTGATGAAGTGAAAGTAATGTCTGGTCCTTTTGCTGGTAAAGAAGGTCGTGTAGAATCAATTGATGAAGAAAAAGAGCTTGCAGTTGTATTGGTTGAATTCTTAGGGAATGAAACTCCTATGGAAGTTGAATTGGTGCAATTAGAAAGAATTGATTTATAGAAGGTGCGAGGGCACCTTTTTTAATTATAAAGCTGATTTATCATGATTGATTGAGAAGTGAAGAGATTTTATGTGTTTTATTTATGATAGGATGGAATGATTAAAGAAAGAATAAATCCATGTTTTGTTAAAGAATTGTCAACTGGGTATGTTATTATGAGTGATAATCAACATTTTAAGAGATACACATCTTCATTTGCATTTGTTTCAAGAGTCAATGGTAACATTGCAAATTATGGAAATAATGGAAAAGGATTGCTTTGCAGGTATCTAATAGAAAAGATGTATTTTGATGATAATTGGCTTTTCAAAAATGAATTAGAAAAGTTGTCATCGGATTTGATTTGATAAAAATATTGATAAATTCAAGAAAAACTCTTGCATTATTGACATTATTATGTATAATCATTAATTGACGCAATATGTGTTACTATGCGTGGAAGGATTGACATCCTATGACCACAGCACGGACAAATTTTAATAGGAGGTGTGTCGCGTGAGCAAGAAAGTCACAAGAATTATGAAAATTCAATTCCCTGCTGGTGGAGCTAAACCAGGTCCAGCTTTAGCAGGTGCAGGTATCCAAATGCCAAAATTCTGTACTGCTTTCAATGATCAAACTAAAGATCGTATGGGAGAAACAGTACCAGTTGTTTTGACAATTTACGAAGACAAAAGTTTTGATTTCGTATTAAAAACTGCTCCAACTGCTGAAATGATTAAAAAAGCATGTGGAATTAAGAAAGCAGCATCTGATGCTAAACAAACAGTTGCTACATTATCAGCTGATAAATTAAAAGAAATCGCTGAGTACAAAATGCCAGACCTTAATGCAAATGATATTGAAGGTGCAATGAAAATTGTTGCTGGTACTGCAAGAAACATGGGTGTAAAAGTTGAAGGCTTAGATGCCTAATTTAATGAAGAGGAGAAATAAAAATGGCTAAAAGAAGTAAAAAATATCAAGAAGCCGCTGCTCTTATTGAAAAAGGTAAAGCATACCCAATTGATGAAGCAGTTGCTTTAGTAAAGAAAACAAGTAATGTTAAATTTGATGCAAGTGTTGATGCAGTGTTCAAATTAAACTTAGATACAAGACATGCAGATCAACAATTACGTGGTGCTATCGTATTACCACACGGAACAGGTAAAACTAAAAAAGTTTTAGTTGTAACTCAAGGAGCTAAAGTTGAAGAAGCTAAAGCTGCTGGAGCTGATGTAGTAGGTGGAAAAGAAATCTTAGAAGATATCCAAAAAGGATGGTTAGATTTCGAAGTTATGATCGCTACACCAGATATGATGGCTGAATTAGGGAAATTAGGTCGTATCTTAGGTCCTAAAGGATTAATGCCTAACCCTAAAACTGGAACAGTGACTATGGATGTAGCTAAAGCTGTTCAAGAAACAAAAGCAGGTAAAGTTACTTATAGAACTGATAAAGATGGAAATGTACATTTACCAATCGGTAGAGTATCATTTACAGAAGAACAATTAGCTGAAAACTTCAAAACAATTAATGAATTGTTAGTTAAAGTAAAACCAGCATCAGCAAAAGGAACTTACATGAAGAACGTAGTTGTTTCTACAACTATGGGACCTGCAGTAAAAGTTCAAGTTTCTATGTAATCATAGAAAACAAAAAAGTCGCAATCAATATACCGTAGACAGCAACAGGCTTGACCTTAATAAAGTTGCCGAGGTGATATTGTCAAGAATACATTGACAAACTCCCTCGCTACGCGTGGGAGTTTTTAACGGATATATTGTTGCATATATACAAAATTAATAGGAGGTGTAACAATGTCTAAAGAAATTTTGGAAGCAAAAAAACAGGTTGTTGAAGAAATTGCTCAACAATTTAAAGGTTCTCAATCATCAATTGTTGTTGAATACCGTGGATTATCAGTTGCAGAAATGACTGAATTACGTAGAGCTTTAAGAGCAGAAAACGTTGATTTTAAAGTTTATAAAAACAAATTGGTGCAAAGAGCTGCAGAAGTTGCAGAAATGACTGAATTAAATGAACATTTAGTTGGGCCTAACGCAATCGCTTTTGGACATGAAGATGCAGTTGCTCCTGCAAGAATTTTAGCGAAATTCGCTAAAGATCACGAAGCATTAGTGATTAAAGCAGGATATGTTGAAGGTAAATTCTTACCTAAAGAAGAAGTTAATGCAATCGCTAAATTACCTAACCGTGAAGGTATGTACTCTATGTTGCTTGCAATGATGAAAGAACCAGTTGCAAAAGTTGCTAGAGTTATTCAAGCTGTTGCAGATGCAAAAGATGGAGAAGCAGTACCAGCTGCTGAATAGTTAAAAAATTAATGGAGGAAAATAAAATGGCAAAATTAACACATGAAGATATCTTAGCTTATTTAGAAGAAGCTACAATTTTAGAATTAAATGATTTAGTAAAAGCAATCGAAGAAAAATTTGATGTAACTGCTGCTGCACCTGTAGCTGTAGCTGCTGTTGCTGATGATGCTGCTGCTGGTCCAGCTGCTAACGTAACTGTAACATTAACTGATGTTGGAGCTACTAAAGTTGCTGTTATCAAAGCAGTAAGAGAAATCACTGGATTAGGATTAGTTGAAGCTAAAGGTTTAGTTGACAAAGTACCAGCTGAAATCAAAAAAGATGTACCAGCTGAAGAAGGTGCAAAAATTAAAGAACAATTAGAAGCTGCTGGAGCTAGCGTAGAAGTTAAATAATTGTTTGATACACAAGTCCTCGTATGAGGACTTTTTTGTTTACAATTTCATCGTGCTATGACATAATGAGGTGGGTGATAAAGATGGCACATTATTATACAAATAATATAAATTTGAAATCAGATGAATTTGAAATTCGATTTTCTTATCGTGATCAAGAACTGATCTTTATAAGTGACACGGGTGTTTTTTCTAAAGAAAGAGTAGACTATGGTTCAAGAGTGTTACTTGATGCTATGGATATAAAAGAAAATCAAAAGAAATTATTAGATGTTGGTTGTGGATATGGAACTTTAGGACTTTCTTTGAAGAAAGTTTATGATTGGCTAGAGGTGGATATGGTTGATGTGAATGAAAGAGCTGTTCATTTATCTACAATGTCAGCAAATCGTAATCAATTAGAAGCAAATATTTATAAAAGTTATATATATGAAAATGTTCAAGGAACATTTGATGTGATTGTTTCTAATCCGCCAATTCGTGCTGG
>CALDMQ010000042.1 GCA_937917505.1 uncultured Erysipelotrichaceae bacterium
TGGTTTTTTTGTTTCACACATTTCATGTGTTCAACTGACTAAAGTCTAAAGACAAAAAAACAGGCATATTTCTATGCCTGTCCCTGTCATTTATTATTTAATTCCTTTATGATATTCTTGTAAAGATTTCACTTCATGACTACCATGAATTTTCATTTCCATAATACCTTCTAATGATGCTCTGGCTGCCGCAATATTAGTCATATATGGAATTCTCATCTTAATAGCAGTCTTTCTAATATAACTATCATCACTTACACTTTGTTTTCCATTTGGTGTATTGATAACCATCGCTAAATCACCATTAATAAGTGCATCTGAAATATTAGGTTGTCCTTCATAAATTTTCTTAATCTTTTCAGCAGGAATACCATTATCAATCAATAATTGATATGTATGTCCTGTAGCCACAATAGTAAATCCTGCATCATAATATCCTCTTGCAAGATCCACAACTTGTGGTTTATCTAAATCATTAACACTAATTAATACTTTTCCTTCAGTTGGTAAAATTGTTTGTGCCCCTTCTTGTGATTTATAGTAAGCTCCACCATAAGAACCACCTAAACCTAATACTTCACCTGTTGATCTCATTTCAGGTCCTAAGATAGGGTCAACTTCTGGGAACATATTGAATGGGAATACTGCTTGTTTTACCCCAATATGTGGAATTTTCTTTTCAACTAAATTTGGAACTGGAGATTCTCTACCAGTTAAATCTAAAGTCACAATATCAGTTGCTATCTTAACCATGTTTACATTACATACTTTTGATACTAAAGGTACTGTTCTTGAAGCTCTTGGATTTGCTTCTAAAACATAAACTTTGTTATCTGCAATCGCATATTGCATATTCATTAAACCACGAACATTCATTTCTTTAGCGATTTTCTTTGTATATTCTTTAATTGTATTAATATGTCTAATTGGAATATGTTTAGAAGGTAAAATACATGCTGAGTCACCTGAGTGGATACCAGCTAACTCAATGTGTTCCATAACCGCTGGAACGAATACATTTTCACCATCACTGATTGCATCTGCTTCACATTCCATTGCATTATTTAAGAATCTATCAATTAAGATAGGTCTATCTGGAGTTACACCAACTGCTGCTGACATATATTGTCTTAATGAATCATCATCATAAACAACTTCCATACCACGTCCACCTAATACATAAGATGGTCTTACCATTAATGGATAACCGATACGTTTTGCAATATTTAATGCTTCATCA